>DATKAO010000036.1 GCA_035498015.1 Myxococcota bacterium | reverse complement strand
GCAACGGGGCCGGCGCCGAGAGTCACGAACAGAAGCCACAGCCCGCTCTTGCGCACGACCCGTGGACGGATAGCGCATCGGATAAGATGGGCCGCACGAACCACGCTTGGAGAATTCGACATGCGCATCGGACTGATGCTGGGAGCGACCGAAGGGGCCGACGGCACGATCGACGGGGTCGTGGCCACGGCGAAGCGCTTCGAGGCGGCGGGCTTTCCGAGCTTGTGGATGGCGAACATCTTCGGGCTCGACGCGATCAGCACGCTGGCGATCGTCGGGCGCGAGACGTCGAAGATCGAGCTCGGCACGGCGGTCGTGCCCACCTATCCGCGCCACCCGATCGCGATCGCGCAGCAGGCGCTCACCGCGCAGGCGGCCTCGCGCGGGCGCTTCGCGCTCGGCATCGGCCTCTCGCACAAGGTGGTGATCGAGGACATGCTCGGCTTCTCGTACGACAAGCCGGCGAAGCACATGCGCGAGTATCTCCAGGTGCTGGCGCCGCTGCTGCGCGGCGAGCCGGTGAAGTTCATGGGTGAGCAGTACCGCGTGAACGCAGGCCTGCAGGTGCCCGGGGCCACGAGAGTGCAGCTCCTGGTCGCGGCGCTCGGTCCGGCCATGCTGAAGCTCACCGGCGAGCTGGCCGACGGCACGATCACCTGGATGACCGGTCCCAAGACGATCGCGAGTCACATCGTGCCCGGCTTGCGCGAGGGCACGCAGGCCCGGGGCAAGCCGGCCTCGCGCGTGGTGGCGGGCTTCCCGATCGTGGTGACTCGCAACGCCGACGCGGCGCGCGAGAAGATCGCCAAGCAGCTCGTGATCTACGGCCAGCTGCCGTCGTACCGCGCCATGCTCGACCGCGAGGGCCTCTCGGGCCCGGCGGAGATCGCGCTGGCGGGCGACGAGACGGAGCTGCGCAAGGGTCTCGCGCGGCTCGCGGACGCGGGAGTCACGGACTTCTCGGCTGCGATCGCCAACGTGGAAGAGGGCTCGGTGGAGCGCACGGTGTCGTTCCTGGCCAGCGAGCTGGGAGGAAGGAAATGAGCGACCCGGCGGTTCTCTACGAGGAGAAGGACTACGTCGGCACGCTCACGCTGAACCGGCCCGAGAACCGGAACAGCATGACCGAGGACGTGCTCGAGGGCCTGCGCGGCGCCGTCTCGGCCGCGCGTGCCAATCCCGAGCTGCGCTGCCTGGTGGTGACCGGGCGCGGCAAGAGCTTCTGCGCGGGCGCCGATTTCAAGTCGCAGATCCAGCGCAGTGACTCGGGCGAGGGCCGCCGGCAGCTGCCCAACGAGCGCAGCTTCGCCATGTACAGCCCGTTCCTGTCGCTGCTCGAGGTCGAGGTGCCGGTGATCGGCGCGCTGAACGGCCACGCGATCGGCGGCGGGCTCGGGCTCGCGCTGGTGTGCGACATCCGCGTCGCCAACCGCGACGCGAAGTACGGCGCGAACTTCACCAAGCTCGGCCTGCACCCCGGCATGGCCACGACTTACTTCCTGCCGCGGCTGGTCGGCGTGCCCAAGGCCGCCGAGCTCCTGTTCACCGGCCGGCTGCTCTCGGGCGCCGAAGCCGCAGAGCTCGGGCTCGCGAACTACGCCGTGGCCGAGAGCGAGGTGCTGCCCAAGGCCATGGAGCTGGCGCGCGAGATCGCCTCGGCTGCGCCCATCGCCGTGCGCTGGACCAAGCGCTCGCTCTACCAGAACATGAGCTGGGACCCCGTCAGCGCCGCGCGCGCCGAGGCGCACGCCCAGTCGCGCACGCTCGAGACCGACGACTCCAAGGAAGGTGTGAAAGCTCTGCTCGAAAAGCGCGAGCCGGTGTTCCGCGGGCGTTAACATCTCGCGAATGGACGAGGAGCGCGCGCGGAAGACCAGCCGCGTCCCCGAAGGCCGCGCCGAGCGCATCGCGCGCGTGGCGGGGCTGTTCGCGGCGATCGCCGGTGAGTCGGCGCTCGAGGCGCTGCGCCGGATCGCGGGCGCGGGCGAGAAGGACGGCTCGCTCTTGTTGAACCGGGCCAACGCGCGGCGCGTGGCCGACACGCTGGCCGACCTGCGCGGCGCGGCCATGAAGCTGGGCCAGCTCCTGTCCTTGCAGGGCAACGACCTGCTCTCGCCGGCGCTGCGCGAGACACTCGCCACACTGCAGAGTCATGCGCACGTCATGCCCGAGGCGCAGGTGCGTCAGGTGCTGCAGCTCGAGCTGGGGCGCGACTGGAAGAAGCGCTTTATCGAGTTCGACTTCGACCCGCTCGCCGCGGCGTCGATCGGCCAGGTGCACGCCGCGCAGGCGCGCGACGGCCGCGAGCTCGCGCTGAAGATCCAGTATCCCGGCGTCGAGCGAAGCATCGACGGCGACGTGGACAACCTGGCGCTCTTGCTGCGCACGCTGCGGCTCGTGCCGGCCGGGCTCGACGTCGACTCGGTGCTGCCCGAGCTCAAGGAGGAGCTGCGGCGCGAGGCCGACTACGCGCGCGAGGCGCGCAGTCAGGAGCAGTACCGCGCGCTCGTGGGCGACGACCCCGGCGTGCTGGTGCCGCGCGTGCACGCCGACCTGTCGACGCGCCGCGTGCTGGCGAGCGACCGCGTGCGCGCGCTGCCGATCGAGGACCTGCGCTCGCCGAGTCATCCGCAGCGGCTGCGCGACGAGGTGGGGGAGAAGCTCTTGCGGCTGGTGTTCCGCGAGCTGTTCGAGTTCCGCTTCGTGCAGACCGACCCGAACTTCGGCAACTACCTGTACGAGCCCAAGCACGAGCGCGTGGCGCTGCTCGACTTCGGCTCCGTGCGCAGCTTCTCGCGCCACTTCACCGACCACTACCGCGAGCTGATGGCGGCCACGGTGGCGGGTGAGTGTGCCGAGGTCGAGGAGCTCGGCCGCGAGCTCGGGCTCTTGCGCGGCGACGAGTCACCCGAGGCGCGCGCCGCGTTCGCGCAGCTCTCGCTGCGCGTCGCCGAGCCGCTGGCGCGCCCCGGGCCGTTCGACTTCGCGGGGGCGCAGCTCGCGCGCGAGGTGCGCGACCTCGGCCTCGACGCCTACACGCGGCGCGGCCTGCACGCGCCGCCTACCGAGCTCTTGTTCCTGCACCGCAAGCTGGCCGGCAGCTATCTCCTGCTCGCGCACATCGGCGCGCGCGTCGACTGCGCGCGCATCTTCGCGGAGTTCGCCGCGTGAGCGAGCGCTGCGGCTGGGCGCAGAAGGACCCCCTGTATCTCCCGTACCACGACCAGGAGTGGGGCGTGCCCTCGCACGACGACCGGCACCTGTTCGAGATGCTGATCCTCGAGGGCGCGCAGGCCGGTCTCTCCTGGCTCACGATCCTGCGCAAACGCGAACACTACCGGCGCGCCTTCGACGGCTTCGAGCCCGCGAAGGTGGCACGCTACACCGAAAAGCGTCAGGCGAAGCTGCTCGCCGACCCGGGCATCGTGCGCAACCGCCAGAAGGTCGCCGCCGCGGTCGCGAATGCGCGCCTGTTCCTCGACGTGACTCACGAGCGGGGCAGCTTCGACGCCTACCTGTGGGACTTCGTCGGCGGCAAGCCGAAGCAGAACCGCTTCCACAGTCTCTCCGACGTGCCCGCGCGCACGCCCGAGTCCGACGCGCTCTCCAAGGACCTGGCCAGGCGCGGCTTCAAGTTCGTGGGCTCGACCATCTGCTACGCGCTGATGCAGGCGGTGGGCCTGGTGAACGACCACTTGGTGAGCTGCCCGCGCCACGAGCCCGTGCGCAAGCTGGGCCGGGGCTAGAGTCAGCGCGTCTTGCGCAGGATCCCGGCGGGCGGCAGCGCCGATTGCGCGCTGGCTCCGGCCGAGCGGATCGACTGCCGGAACGCCACGCCGAAGTCGATCCCCGACTTGTTCGCGTCGACCGTGAGCGGCGTGGGCAGGTCGAGCGTCGGGTAGCTGCCGCAGGCCTCGCCGCCGTCGCAGATCAGCGCGTCGTCGTCCATGTCGCTGCCCGCGATCAGCAGATAGTCGCCCTGCGGCACGTTCTGGAAGGCGTAGGGATAGGTGCCGTTGCTGGCGGGCAGGGCGACCTCGTCGATCGCGGTGAGTGACTGCGCGTCGACCAGGAGCACGTACTGGAAGCCGGTGTCCGAGGCGGTCGGCCCGCCCACGCGCATGAGCACCTTCACGTGCGCCGTGCCGTTGCTCGACGCCACGTCGATCGTGGCCGAGTAGTTGTTCATCGCCAGGCTCGTGCGGTCGACGGTCGCGCGATAGGTTCCGAGCCCCGAGCCGTCGACGCCGTGCGCGGCCACGTGCAGCCAGGTGTTGGAGCCCGCGTTCTGCACGGTCACGCTCGTGATCGTGAGCGGGTCGGGGCCGACGTTCGAGACGCCGAAGTCGAGCGTGTCGAGCGAGACCCCGAAGTTCAGCGTCGGCGGAGTCACGGCCAGCGGCGTGCCCGTGCCCACCGGGGTGCCGCCGGCGGCGATCACGGCGGCCTGGGCGTCGATCAGCCCCCAGCCGGTCTGCGTGTCGTAGCCCGGCGCGAGCAGGTCCTGGGTCAGGTCGCCGTTGGCGAGCAGCGCGTCGATCTGCGCCGGCGTGAGCGCCGGATTCACCGAGCGCATCAGCGCGAACACACCGGCCACGTGCGGCGTCGCCATCGACGTGCCCTGGTAGAACACGTAGCCGAAGGTCAGTGGACTCACCGTGTCGTCGGCCAGCGTCGAGAGCACGCCGTCCGCGAACGTGTCCGCGTTGCGGTCCACCGACGTGTCACCGCCGGGCGCCGCGACGTCGACCGTCGTGCCGAAATTCGAGTAAGGCGCCGGGTTGCGGTTCAGGTCGACGGCCGCGACCGAGACCACGTTGTCGTACGCGGCCGGGTACGAGGGGGCGCTCGTGGCCTGGTTGCCGGCGGCCGCCACCACGATGACTCCCTGCGCCCGCACCTGGTTGAAGAGCGCCTGCGCGCTGGCGTCGTATCCGCCGCCGCCGAGTGACAGGTTGATGATGTCGGCCTTCTTGGCCGGCAGCGTGCCCGAGTCGTTGGGCAGGCCGGCGGCGAAGGCCACGCCCTGCATCACGTCGTACAGGGTGCCGCCGCCCTTGCCGAGCACGCGCACCGGCATGACCTTCGAGCCCCACGAGACGCCGGCCACGCCGATGCCGTTGTTGGTCGCGGCCGCGATCGTGCCCGCCACGTGAGTTCCGTGGAACGAGCTGCCCGAGCCCGCGCCCTTGTCGCCGGGATCGTTGGGGTCGGGGTCGATGCCGTTCCCGTCGCGCGCGCGCACCGGATCCTGGATGAAGTCGTAGCCGGCGACGAAGCTGCCCGCGAGATCGGGGTGGTCCAGGCGCACGCCCGTGTCGACCACGGCCACCACCACGTTCGGATCGCCGGTCGTGATGTCCCAGGCCTGGGGCAGGTGGATCAGCGGGTAGTGCCACTGCAGGTCGAAGAACGGGTCGTTGGGCACGACGCTCGGCTGCAGGATGGTGTTGAGCGAGACCGACTCCACGTCCGCCCGCTTGCGCAGCGCGCGCCGCGCGAGCTGTGTCTCGCGCTTGGCGATCGCCGCGTCGGAGAGGGTCTGGACCTGGAGTGACTTCTGCTGGTTCGCCACGCCCAGGCGCTGGAACGCCGCCGCGCGCGCGTTGCCCGTGGGCAGGCGCATGAGCATGGGCCGTGACTCGTCGCCGGCGGACTTCACGAGCCCGAGCTCCGCGACGAGCGCGTTCGCGCGCGCGGCCGCCGCGCCCCCGGCGGCCGTGGCCTGCGTCTTCAGCTTCACGATCAGCTCGCCGGGCACGAAGTCGGCGTCGATGCGCTCGGCATGCAGCGCCGCCGACGGCGCGGCCTGCCCGATCGCGAGCGTGTAGGTGCCGGAGCAGTTGCAGTCGTCGTCGATCGTGACCTCGAGGAAATACATGTCGTCCGCGGGCGCCACGTAGGTCTTGACCGACGCGGTGTCGTCCGACGAGCAGGCGCCGTCGGGCTCGGACGGGCCGATCACGCACAGCTGCAGGTCCGAGGTCGTGGGGTCGTCGCCGATCACCAAGGCCACCACCTGGCCGGCCTTCAGGTTCACGACCTTGTAGCGGTCGCGGTCGTCGCCGCCTTCCCACGAGTTGCCGTCCGCCCCGACGTGCGGCCGGTTCACGTAACCGCCCACGGTCGCCGGCACGGGGATCTGCTGCGCGGAGTAGAACTCGTCGTTCGAGACCGCGACGGTCGAGGTGTCGTTCACGTCGGAGTCGGTGAACGAGCTCTCGGCGGCGAACACCGTGCCCGAGACCGTGAACGCGCCGTTGCCCGCGCGTGTGAGCCGCTCCCAGAGCGCGGCGGTCTGGGCGAGCGAGTTACCGGCGTCGACGGCGCCGATGCCGTCGTAGAGCACGCCGCGCTTCGCGCTCGAGGCGATCTGCGAGGCGAAGGTCTGGTCGAGCTTGCTGCGCGCTTGGGCAAGCTTCTCGGCGAGCCGGTCGGAATCGTCGCGGGTCACGAAGTCGAGCTCCGCGTCGAAGGCGCGCTTGGAGAAGCTCGCCATGGCGCTCACCAGCTTGGAGCGCAGCTTGCGGTCGGTGCTGCTCGCGAAGTTGACGTCGCCGGCGACCTCGCTCACCAGCGGGTCGACGTCGCCCGCGGCCAGCGAGAGCAGCGAGTCCACGTTCATGCGCAGGCCGCACTGCGCACCGCTCTTGGCCGCCTTGTCCGCCGCCGACGCGTAGCTCTTGCGGAAGGAGTCTTCGGCCTTCACCAGACACTTGGCGAGGTCGAACGACAGGCTCGAGAAGGCGTGCGCCCAGCAGCCGTGACTCACGCGGTGCAGGCGGCTGGCTGCGCTGAGCTGCCGCTTCGCGCAGGCCAGCGCGGGGTCGGTGCCCGCGCGCGCCGGCAACGCGGCGAGCGCGCACAGGGCCACGACCAAGCCGACTGCGGCTGCCCCCCGGCGCCGCAGTGCCGAATCTCCCACGGCCGAAGGGAAGCGCGCGCGCGTTATTCCGTCAACGCCGCCCACACGGGGCGTATCGTCAGATTCCCGAGCCTTCCTCTTCGTAACCCGTGTGAATGCCGCACTCGCGGTTCTCGGGCAGCTCCCACCACCAGCGGCCGGCGCGCTCGTCCTCGCCTTCGCGGATCGCGCGCGAGCACGGCGCGCAGCCGACGGACGGATAGCCCTTGGCGTGCAACGCGTTCACGGGCACGGCGTGCTTGCGCACGTAGGCCCAAACGTCGTCCTTGGTCCAGGTGGCGAGCGGGTTCAGCTTGATGCGTCCGTCGTGCACCTCGTCGATCTCGACCGGCGCCACCGACGCACGAGTCACACTCTGCTCCGGCCGCAGCCCGCTGACCCAGGCATCGAGGTCCGCGAGAGCGCGCTCGAGCGGCTCCACCTTGCGGATCGCGCAGCAGAGCTTCCGCTTCTCGGGTGACTCGTAGAAGAGGTTCATGCCGTGAGTGCGCACCATCTTCTGCACGCGCTCCGGGTCGGGAAAGTACACCTCGACCTCGACCTCGTAGCGGTCGCGCACGCGGTCGATCAGGTTGTAGGTCTCCTGCGGCAGCCGCCCCGTGTCGATGGTGAACACGCGCGTCTTCCTCGGGTCGAGCTGGTGCATCATGTCCAGGATCACCATGCCGTCCGGCGAGCCGAAGCTCGCCGACAGCGCAATGCGCGGGAAGAAGCGCTCCCAGCCCCAGGCCAGGAGCTCCTGTGGCGAGAGCTGGGCGAGCCGCCCGGACTGGATCTCCTCCAGGACGGCGGCGCTGATCTCGTTCTTGGCCATGTGATCCCCAGTCTACTTGTGCGGGAATTCGGCCCGCAAGCTTGCTGATTTCCGAGTTCTCAGACGGGATTTCGGCATCCGGGGTTTCCCGACTGGTGACCGGCAGCCGATGAGCAACGCACGGTGTCGCACCTCCTCCCCTGGATCGTCCTACCCTGGATCGCGCTCGCGGGCCTGTGGTCCGGCTCGGCGCCCGGGCCGTACCGCGCCGACCTCCAGCCGGTGGTCGAGGCGCGCGCTCCCGATGAGGTGGAGCTCTTGCTCGGCCCAGGCGCCCGCTCGTGGCCCGAGCCCGTGCGCGCTGCGCTCGGCGAGCGAGTGCGCGCAGAATGGCCGGCGGACCGGAGCTACGGGCCGCTCGTCGCGTCGGTCGGGGTCGAGCTGCGCTGGCCCTTGGTGACCGCGCGGCGAGGCAGCGCGGTGCTGGTGCCCGTGGTCGAGTCGGACCAGCTCGCGATCGACGGGCGGCTCCTGCTGCGCAAGGACGCCGGGCCGCGGCGCGTGGTGGTGCTGCTCGACGCGTCGGCGAGCACGAACGCGCCGGTGGAGTTCGAGGCCGCCGACGGCAGTCACGAGCGCGTGTCGGTGCTCGAGGCCGAGCGCCGGGCTCTCGAGCATCTGGTCGACGGGCTCTCCGGCGACTGGCTCGAGTTCGGCGTGATCGCCTTCGGCGAAGCGACCTGGCCGGTCGCCGAGCCGGGCGCCTCGGCCGAGTCACTGCGCGCCGCGCTGGCGCGCTTCCGCGCGGAGCACCCGGCGGGCGAGGGCCGCACCGACGCGATTTGCGCGCTGTGGACGGCCCGGGACTGGCTCGCGGACTCCCCGTCCGGGGTGGCGCGCGAGATCGTGGTGCTCACGGACGGCGACGCGCCGGTCTCCGGGCGTTTCTCGTCGGGTCCGGCGCGCAACGCCTCGGAGTGCCCGGCGAGTCACTCCCTGGCCGGCGAAGGCCCGTCGGACCCGCTGGCGCTGCTGCGCTTCGCGCGCAGCCAGCACGGCGACGTGACGATCACGCCGCTGATCTTCGAGCCCGAGCGGCGGGCGCTGGCCTGGAGCCAGGTCGCGGAGCGCGGCGGCGGCACGCTCGTGCGCGTGCCGGGGCCCGAGGCGATCGACGCGGTGTTGCCGGCGCTGGTCGCGGGTCGCATCGCGCGCGCCACCGCCCGCAACACCACCACCGGCGCGGTGAGCGCCGACCTGCTCCAGGCCGACCGCAGCGCGCTCGCCGGCTCGCTCGGCCTGGCGCCCGGCGCGAACGACGTCGAGCTCCGGGTCGAGAGCGACCGCGGGATCGCGGCGCTGCTGCGCTTCCGCGTGTACTCGGCGCCGCACGAGCTCGAGCGGGCGCTGGCCGAGCTGCGCGAGCGGAATCACGGGCTGGAGTCGCGCGCCGCCGAGGCCGAGCAGGCCGGCGAGCGCACCATCCGCGCGCGGACCCTCGACGTGCACGCCGCGCCGCCCGCCTCGGCTGCTCCCTGACACTCGCTATACTCGTCACTCCATGACCCCCCGGGTCTTCATCGACGGGCACGTCGGGACCACCGGATTGCGCATCCGCGAGTGGCTCGCGGGCCGGAGCGACCTCACGGTGGTCGAGCTGCCCGAGTCACGGCGCAAGGACGGCGCCGCGCGGCGCGCCGCGATCGGCTCGGCCGACGTCGCGGTCCTGTGTCTCCCCGACGACGCCGCGCGCGAGGCCGCCGGCTTCGCCGCCGAGGCGGGCGTGCGCGTGCTCGACGCCAGCACCGCGCACCGCGTGGCTCCGGGCTGGACCTTCGGCCTGCCCGAGCTCGCGCCGGGCCAGCGCGCCGAGATCGCGCGCGCGCGGGCCGTGTCGAACACCGGCTGCTGGTCGGCCGCGGTGATCCTGCTGGTGCGGCCGCTCATCGACGCGGGCCTGCTGTCGAAGGACGTGCCGTTGTGCGTGCACGGTCTCTCGGGTTACTCGGGCGGCGGGCGCGACATGATCGCCAAGTGGGAGGACCCGGCGCGCGGGCTCCTGACTCACGTGTACGAGGCGCCCTACGCGCTGGACCGCGTGCACAAGCACGTGCCCGAGATGAAGCGCTGGGGCGGACTCACGCGCGACCCCGCGTTCGTGCCCGCGGTCGGCCCGTTCCGCTGCGGCATGCGGGTCGAGATCCCGCTGCACTCGGAGTTCGCGCCGGGCATCGCCGGCGGCAAGAACCTCTTCGAGGCGCTCGAAGCCCGCTACCAAGGGGAGCCCTTCGTGCGCGTGCTGCCGATGCGCGAGCCGCTCGACTCCGACGAGACCACATTCGACCCGCGCGCCTGCAACGACACCAACCGCATCGAGCTGCGCGTGCTGCCGCACCCGAGCGGTCACGTGCTGCTCATGGCGGTGCTCGACAACCTGGGCAAGGGCGCGTCGGGCAGCGCGATCCAGAGCCTCAACCTGATGCTCGGCCTCCCGGAGGCGAGCGGGTTGCGCGGCTGAGTCGTGATCGGAGAGCTCGACCTCTCCGCCCCGGTGCGCGCCTGGTTCGAGCGGCGCTTCCGCGCGCCCACGCCCGCGCAGGCCGCCGGCTGGCCGGCGATCGCGCGCGGCGAAGACGTGCTGATCGCGGCGCCGACCGGCTCGGGCAAGACGCTGACCGCGTTCCTGCTGGTGATCGACCGCCTGGTGCGGCGCGCGCTCGCGGGCGAGCTCGCCGACCGGGTCGAGGCGATCTACGTCTCGCCGCTGCGCGCGCTCTCGCACGACATCCAGCGCAACCTCGAACAGCCGCTGGCCGAGATCCGCGCCGAGGCCAGGCGCATGGGGCTCGAGCTGCCCGCGCTGCGCGCCGCCGTGCGCACGGGAGACACTTCGCAGTCCGAGCGCCAGGGCATGCTGCGGCGCGCGCCGCACATCCTGGTCACCACGCCCGAGTCACTCTACGTGATGCTGACCTCGGAGCGCGCGCGCAAGATCCTGTCGACCGCGAACACCGTGATCGTGGACGAGATCCACGCGCTCGCGCGCGACAAGCGCGGCTCGCACCTGGCGCTGACCCTCGCGCGCCTCGACGCGCTGTGCGCGAAGCGGCCGGTGCGCATCGGGCTCTCGGCCACGCAGCGGCCGATCGAGGGCATCGCGCGCTTCCTGGTCGGCAGCGCCGCCCGCCCGTGCACGATCGTCGACCTGGGTCACCAGCGCGACCTCGACCTGGCGATCGAGACTCCGCCGAGCGAGGACCTCGCCGCGGTGGCCTCCAAGGAGCAGTGGGACGAGATCGTCGAGCTGCTCGCGGGTCACACCGAGAAGCACCGCACCACGCTGATCTTCACCAACACCCGGCGCCTGGCCGAGAGACTCGCGCACCGCCTGGGCGAGCGCATCGGCGCCGAGCACGTGGCCGCGCACCACGGCAGTCTCTCGCGCGAGCGTCGCCTGCGGGTCGAGGCGCGGCTGAAGGCGGGCGAGCTGCGCGCGCTGGTGGCGACCGCGTCGCTCGAGCTCGGCATCGACATCGGCGAGATCGAGATCGTGTGTCAGATCGGCTCGCCGCGCAGCATCGCCACCGCGCTGCAGCGCATCGGCCGCTCGGGTCACGCGCTCGGCC
This sequence comes from Myxococcota bacterium, assembly GCA_035498015.1. Taxonomy (NCBI): domain Bacteria; kingdom Pseudomonadati; phylum Myxococcota; species Myxococcota bacterium. Next base: position 50 of record DATKAO010000036.1, on the reverse strand, counting down.
TGCGCCCCAAGGGCCGGCTGTTTCCCACCTCGCGCGACGAGCTGGTGGAG
>DATKAO010000035.1 GCA_035498015.1 Myxococcota bacterium | reverse complement strand
TCGGCGGGGTACGGGTGACCTTCGGCGGCGCCCAGGATCGCGACCGGCCGCGCGCGCAGGTCGCGGGCGCGCTCGGCCGAAGTCACGACCACCGCGCAGGCGCCGTCGGTCTCGAGACAGCAGTCGTAGAGCCGGAAGGGCTCGGCGATCCAGCGCGCAGCGAGATACTCGTCCATGCCGAGCGTGCGCCCGCGCATGACGGCGCGAGGGTTGAGCTGCGCGTGCTTGCGGCACGCCACCGCGACGGCGCCCGCCGCCTCGTCGGGGATGCCGTAGAGCTTCTTGTAGCGAGTCATGATCCAGGCGTACATCTGCGCCGCGCTCACGATCCCGTACGGGAGATAGAAGTCGCGCACCGTGCGCTCGAGCGCGGCGAACGAGAGCCGGTCGCGCCGGCGCGAGCCGGGCTTGGGCCGCATGGCCGAGTAGCCGTTCCAGCCCACCGTCACCAGGATGTGTCGGGCCGCGCCGGTCGCGATCGCGCGCGCTGCGTGACCCAGGGCCGCGATCGGGCTCGCGCCGCCCATGTGGATGGTCGAGGCGAAGCGCAGGTCGGGGATGCCGAGGTTCGCGGCCAGCTCCTCGGCGCTGGTGTAGGCCGGCGGCGGAATCAGCCCGTCGATCTCGCCCGGTGCGAGGCCGGCATCGGCGATGGCCGCGCTGCCCGCTTCGAGCATCCAGTCGACCGCAGCGCGGTCGGAGCCGCGCACGTAGCTCGTCTCGCCGATGCCGACGATGGCCGCGCTCTGCATGGGATCGTTCTCGCATTCGCGCATGAACCGGGTCAAGTGGGCCGGCCAGGCGCGGCCGGGGCCTGATATCGTTGCGCGCTTGACCGCGCCGGCGAACCCGACTCCCCTGCCCTTGCGGGTCGTGCCCGCGCTCGACTCACTGCGCGGCTACGGCTGGGAGTCTGCGCGCGCGGACTTCCTGGCCGGGCTCACCGTGGCGGCGGTCGCGGTGCCGCAGGCCATGGCCTATGCGCTCGTGGCCGGCCTGCCGCCCGTGTACGGCCTCTACACGGCGATCGTGATGACGGCCGTGGGCGCGCTGTTCAACGCCTCGCGCCAGCTCGTGAACGGCCCGACCAACGCGATCTCGATCGCGGTCTTGTCGGTGCTGGCCAGCGTGACCGAGCCCGAGCTGCGCGTGCAGTCGGCGATCCTGCTCGCGTTCCTGGTGGGCGCGATCCAGCTCGGAATCACGTTGCTGCGGCTGGGTGACCTGGAGAGGTACATCTCGCACTCGGTGATCGTGGGCTTCACCGCGGGCGCGAGCGCGCTGCTCGCGCTCGACCAGCTGAAGAACCTGATCGGGCTGAAGGCCGTGGGCGACGCGCACGCCCACTTCCTGGTGCGCTTCTACCGCTCACTCACCGAGAGCGGCGGGATCCAGCTGGAGACGGCGCTGGTCGGGCTCGGCACGATCGCGGCCGTGACCGGGCTGCGCGCGGCCAAGCGCCTGCTCGGATGGCGGCTCGCGCCGGAGCTCCTGGCGGTGGTGATCGTGATGGCGGGACTCACCGCGTGGCTCGGCCTCGACGCGCGAGGCGTGGCGGTGGTGGGCGAGATTCCCGGCCGCTGGCCGTCGTTCGCGGCGCCGCCGCTCGACTTCGAGCGCGCGCGCGGCTTCGCCACCGGCGCGCTCGCGATCGCCGTGCTGGGCCTGCTCGAGGCGATCTCCATGTCGAAGGCGCTCGCCGCCACGACCCGGCAGAAGCTCGACATGAACCAGCAGTGTCTCTCCGAGGGGCTGGCCAACCTGTGCGGCAGCTTCTTCCAGTGCATGCCGGGCTCGGGCTCACTCACGCGCTCGGCCATCAACCAGCAGGCCGGCGCAGTCAGCCAGTGGTCGGGCGTGATCTCGGCGGTGGCCGTGGCCGTCACCATGCTGGCCTTCGCCCCGTACGCGCGCTTCGTCCCGCGCGCGGCGCTGGCCGGGATCCTGATGGTCACCGCCTGGAACATGATCGACTGGCGCTCGCTCTTCTACCACCTGCGCACGACGCGCTTCGACGCCGCGATCGTGAGTGCGACGGCGCTCGCGGCCGTGGGCATCTCGATCGAGTTCTGCGTGCTGATCGGCGTGTTCATGTCGTTCCTGCTCACCGTGCCGCGCGCCGGGCAGATGCTGATCAGCGAGTTCGCGATCACGGGTGGCAACCTGCGCGAGCGCCTGCCCGAAGACCGGCCCTGCCCGTATATCCTCGTGTTCGGGCTCGAGGGCGAGATGTTCTTCGGCGCGACCGCCGCGCTCGAAGCGCACTTCGCGAGCATGGAAGACCGCATCGGTCCCGACACGCGCGTGCTCGTGCTGCGGCTGAAGCGCGCCCGCAATCCCGACGCGGTGGGACTCACGCTGCTCGAGGACTTCCTGCGGCGCGTGAACGCGCGCGGCGTGCAGGTGCTGCTGTGCGGCGTGCGCGCGGAGTTCGCCGACAAGCTCGGGCGTACGGGCATCGCGGCGCAGCTCGGCGACCGACTCTTCCTGGAGCAGCCCGTGCGGCTCACCAGCACCATGCTCGCGATCCGCCGCGCCTACGAGCTGCTCGACGGAAAGACCTGCTCGATCTGCCCGCGCGCCGGCCGCGAGCGCGAGCCCGTGCCCTACGAGATCTGAGTCAGCGGGCGGGCACGAGTGACAAGAGCTCGTCGACCGACCACTGGTCGTCGGCGTGCTCGCCGTACTTGCAGGCCAGGACGCGCCCGCCGGGCGCGATCAGGAAGTCGCCCGGCAGACCGAGCCGGCCCCCCTGCGGCCGCAGCGCCGGCGGGCGCGCCTGGCCGCGCAGGATCGCGAGCGTGCCGAGCGTGAGTGCGCGGGCGACGCCCGGCCAGGCGCGCGGGTCCAGCAGCGCGCGCGCGGAGCTCTCGACGCCGAGCTCCGTGTAGAGCTGCCGTTCGGGATCGGGAATCACGTCGAACCGGAGCTCACTCGCGTGGGGCAGGAGCTCTCGCGCCGGCGAGTGGAAAACCACCACCTCGCGCACGCCTGCCGCCGCGACCTCGTCGCGCCGCAGCGCGAAGCTGCGCAGGTGCAGGCTGCAGATCGGGCAGCCGGCGAAGCGGCGCAGCTGCAGGTGGACGACCCGTTCGGGGTCCGGGATGCGGAGCTTATCGCCCGACAGCGCCACGAGCTCGCGCGGCGCGAGCTCCGCGCCCGGGACCCACCTCATGCCCCGGATTCTAGGCCGCTCCGCTAGAGTCGTCCCGTGTCACTCGAGACCTGGGAGCTCCTGAGCTACGTCGTCACGGTCGTGGGCCTGCCGCTCGCGATCCTGGCCTACCTGTTCGAGCAGCGCAAAGAGCGCGCCAACGAAGAGGAAGAGGTCTACCAGCTGCTCTCCGACAACTACCAGGACTTCCTGAAGGTGGTGCTCGAGAACAGCGACCTGAAGCTGTTCTCGGCCAGGCCGGGGCTGCTCAACGAGGAGCAGCACGAACGCATGATGCTGATCTTCGGCATGCTGATCTCGCTGTTCGAGCGCGCCTACCTCCTGCTCTACGAGGACGGACTCAGCAACGACAAGCTGCGCCGCTGGCGCTCCTGGGAGGACTACATGCGCGAATGGGTCCAGCGCGAGACCTTCCGCTCGCGCCTGCCCGAGCTCGTGAAAGGCGAGGACCCGGCGTTCGTGACGTACCTCGAGTCACTGGCCGCGGAGAAGCCGGCTCAGTAGAGGTCCAGCGCCTCGAGGATCTTCTTGGTCAGCGGGTCGTCGGGGTGCTCGGCGGCGAGCTTCTTCAGCTCGGCGATCGGGCCCTTGGCGGCTTCGCTGGTCGGGCCGACGCGCAGCAGCGTGCAGCGCAGGCGCTCGGCTTTGATGTCGGGCTCTTCGGGGATCGCGCGCTCGCCGACCGTGAGCAGGCGCTCGCACTCCTCGTAGTGACCCGTGTTGCGGTACAGCTCGGCGGCGAGGAAGTAGGTCTCGGGGAACTTCGGGTACTTCTGCACCAGCGTCTCGATCGTCTCGCGCGCGGCGTCGCGGCGCGGGATGCCCACGTCTTCGGAGGCGGTGAGCAGGAGATACACGCCGTTGGAATCGATGTTCTTCTTGTCCATCTGCGGCAGCACGCGGTAGACGTAGGTGGTGGCGAGGCCGTTCGAGCCGTCGATCTCGATCGCCTTCTTGAGCTCGCCCTCGGCCTTCGGACGCTCGCCGTCGATCAGGTCGATCACGCCGATGTTGCCCTGCAGGTAGGACTCGGTGCGCAGGCCGCGGAACTCGCGCTTGGCGCCGGGCAGCGTGAGCAGCTTCTCGAACTGCGTGCGCGCGTCGCCGAGCTTCGAAAGCCGCACGAGCGTGTGCGCGCGCTGCGCCCCGGCCTGGAAGCTGTCGGGATCGGTGAGCAGGATGCCGTCGAAGTCGGCCAGCGCCAGGTCGAACTTGCCCAGCGAGTAGTACACCAGCCCGCGGTCGAGCATGAACGACGGGCTGCGCGAGAGTCTCTCGCCCACCGCCGAGAGTGACTTCAGGGCGGCGTCGTAGTTGCCCTCGGTGTAGAGGCGTCGGCCCTCCTGCTGGCAGACGCTGGCGACGCAGCCCATCTCGCTCATGCCGCTCTTGAGCTGGTTCTTGGCCGCCATGTCGCGGCAGGTCACCACGCACGGCGGGTCGTCGGCCCGGGCGGGGCCGGCCGCGCCCGCCGCGAGCAGGGCCGCGCCGAGCGCGCAGGCGAGTGAGTGTCTCGAGTTTCGGGTCAACGCCTTGCTGGCCGATCGAACGGGTTGGCGCGCGCGATCGTCGCGTCGCGGTCCGGCCCGACGCCGAGCAGGTCCACGGGGACTTCGAGCGCGTCCTCGATCCATCGGATGTACTCGCGCGCCGCTTGAGGCAGGTCGTCGAGCGAACGCGCGGCGGCGAGAGACTCGTCCCAGCCGCGGAAGGTCTTGTAGATCGGCTCGCAGCGCTCGAGCGTGCGGATGCTGGCGGGGATCTCGCGCAGCTCCTTGCCGTCGACGCGGTAGGCGACGCAGATCTTGACCTCGGGCAGGCCGGTCAGGATGTCGAGCTTGCCCAGCGCCAGACCCGTGATGCCGTTCACGCGCACCGCGTAGCGCATGACCACGAGGTCGAGCCAGCCGCAGCGGCGCTTGCGGCCGGTGGTGGCGCCGAACTCCTTGCCCACCCGCCCCATGTGCTCGCCGGCGGGGCCGTCGTCTTCGGTGGGGAACGGGCCGCCGCCCACGCGCGTGGTGTAGGCCTTGCTGACTCCGATCACCGAGTCGATGCGCGTCGGGCCGAGCCCCGCGCCCGCGCAGGCGCCGCCCGCGATCGTGGTCGAGGAAGTCACGAACGGATAGGTGCCGTGGTCGACGTCGAGCAGCGTGGCCTGCGCGCCTTCCAAGAGCACCGACTTGCCCTCGCGCATGGCGCGGTCGATCGCGACGCCCACGTCGTCCACGTAGGGCGCGAGCTTCTCGCCCCAGACCACCGCCCGGTCGAACAGCTCGTTCGCGTCGATCTTGGGCCAGTGGTACAGGTGCTCGAGCAGGAAGTTGCGCTCGTACAGCGCCAGCTCGAGTCTCTCGCGCAGCGCCGCCGGCTCGAGCAAGTCGATCACGCGCACGCCCGTGCGCGCGACCCGGCTCTCGTAGGCCGGCCCGATGCCGCGGCCGGTCGTGCCGATCGTGAGCTGGTGGCGCGACTCCTCGCGCGCCTTGTCGAGCGCGGAGTGAACGGGCAGGATCACGTGCGCGCGGTCGGAGATGCGCAGTCTCTCGCGCCCGACCGGCACGGCCTTCTGCTTCAGCCCGTCGATCTCGCCCAGGAGCACGTCGGGGTCGACGACCACGCCAGGGCCGATCAGGTTCAGCGTCGAAGGCTGCAGGATGCCCGAGGGCACGAGGTGGAGCACCGTGGTCTCGCCGTCGACCACCAGCGTGTGACCGGCGTTCGGCCCGCCCTGGAAGCGCACCACGAGATCGGCGCGATCGGCGAGCTGGTCGACGACCTTGCCCTTGCCCTCATCGCCCCACTGCACCCCGACGACGACGACGTTCGCCATGGCTCAAGTGACTCGGGCGCCGAGGTCGAGCAGGAGCGCCATCTCGACGTTCTCGAGCCGGCGCACGGCCTCGAGGATCTCCTGCGAGGGCATCGGCTCCACCGACAGGAGCTGCAGCGCCTGGTTGGTCTGCAGGTGCAGGCCGAGCTGCATGCGCTTGATGTTGATGCCCTTGCTGCCGAGCAAGGTGCCCATGCGCCCGACCACGCCCGGACGGTCCTGGTTGCGGATCAGGAAGGTCGGGCCTTCGGGGATGGCCTCGAAGCGGAAGTCGTCGACGCGCACGATGCGGGGCTGCGTGCGGCCGAAGATCGTGCCCGCCACCAGGTGTGACTCGCCGTTGCGCGAGCGCACCCGGACGGTGAGCAGCGACACGTAGTCCTCGGGCGCGGCCGACTTGGTCTCGATCACGCGCACGCCGTGCTTCTGCGCCACGAGCGGGGCGTTCACGAAGTTCACCTCGTCGCCGACCCAGGGCGCGAGGATGCCGCGCAGCACGGCCAGAGTGACTGCCTGCACGTTGCGCTCGGCGATCTCGCCGGCGTACTCGACGTCGATCTCCGACACGCCGCCGCGCGCGACCTGGCCCTCGAACAGGCCGAGCTTCTCGCCCAGCATGACGAACGGCCGCAGCATCGGCAGGTCCTCGGCCGACACGGAAGGCAGGTTCACGGCGTTGCGCACGATGCCCGACACCAGGTAGTCGCGCACCTGCTCGGCGACCGCGATCGCCACGTTGAGCTGCGCCTTCTCGGTGGCCGCGCCGATGTGCGGCGTGAAGATCACTTCCTCGCACTTCAGCAGCGGGTGGTCCTTGGGCACGGGCTCCTGCTCGAACACGTCGAGCGCCGCGCCTGCGACCTTCTTGGACTGGATCGCCTCGAGCAGCGCCGCCTCGTCGACGATGCCGCCGCGCGCCGCGTTCACCAGCAGCACGCCCTTCTTCATCTTGGCGAAGGCCTCGCGGCCGATCATGCCGCGCGTGCCCTCGGT
>DATKAO010000034.1 GCA_035498015.1 Myxococcota bacterium | reverse complement strand
GGGTCGATCTCCTTCGCGCTGGCCGCCAAGGGCTCGGCGCGTGACTCGAGGATGTGGATCAGCGGGCTGTCGGCCGCGAGCGCGGGCGGCACTGCGCGGCCGCGTGCGAACATCGGAGTGAACGCGGACTGCGCGCGCGCGTAGACGACGAGCGACTCGGGATGGAGCAGCTCGTCCACGCGCTCCGCGGAGAGCCGCGTCAGCTCCTGGGTGCTGCGACAGTGCGCGAGCTCGACGACGAGCTGCGCGAGCCCCTCCTCCACCGAGACGCGCCGCGGGAACAAGCGCCGATCGATCCACGGCCGCAGCCGCCCGTGCGCGCCGACCAGGAAGCCGGCGAACGCGAGCGAGAGACCCCACTTGCTCGCCGATACCGAGACGCCGAGCCACCGATTCGCGGTCTCTGCCACGTCGGGGATCACGTGCACGATGGTCTCGTGCAAGGCGACGCCCAGGATCGTGAGCGAGGTCGTCGCGCTGATCAGCCGGTCGATGTCGAGGAAACGGTAGCCGAGCACCGCGATCAGAACGCCCAGCGGCGGGGCCACCGCCACGGCACCCAGGAGTGCATTCTCGATCGGAGAAGTGGTGACGGTCGGATGACTCGCGATGATCCAGGCGGTCGGGACGAGAGCGACGTACCACCCGTAGAGAATCCAGCGGAGCTGGCGGCGCTCGAGCGCGTCCGAGCGGACGTAACAGCGAGTCAGTCCAGCCAGAATCGAGCCGCATGTCAGGACGGTGAGACCGCTGAACGCGAGCCAAGCGAACCCGTAGCCCGGCTCGGGAAGCCAGTAGTAGCAGGCCACCGCGGCGAACAGGCCGAGCCCCAAGATCCAGGGCAGAGCGCGCATCCACGCGCGCAGCGGACGGGCGGAGGCAGTGAAGTCCCAGTACACGAAGACCGCCGCGCCCATTCCGATCGGATATCCGGCGAGATGCAGAAGCGAGAGCGGGACGACGCTGTTCCCGATCAGCTCGAGGTCGTTGCCGAGCAGGTTCCTCATACTCACTCCGACGCCGACTGCTGCGATGAGGAAACGCCGAGCGGGTGGCCAGCCTGGCACACGCAAGAGGAGCAGGAGTCCGATGAGCACGTTGGGGACCCATCTCGGGACATCCACCCACCAGTACGGATCGGGCTCGCCGGCGAGAGCCGTCGCCAAGCGTCGGTCGCCGCGAGCCGCCCGGATCGGGGCACTCGAAGATCGCCGCATCGCGGGCACGATCACACGCCAGAACGAGAGAGCGCTCGCTCCCGCGAGCGACTCACCCCCGACCGCCAGCAGCCGGTCCCCGACCTCCAACTTGGGCCCGTCGAACTCAGTGCCCGAGCTGACCGTGAAGACGACGGGGAACTCGCCCGGACCGGATGCGGACGAGACCTCGATGCCGATCCGCCGCACCTCTCTGCCGATGGAACCTCTCAGCTGAAGCGCGAGGGTGACGAGATAGAGCGGCACCAGGGTGGCGATCAGCACCCAGTCGAGAGTCCGCAGACCTCGCGCGTGCGGAGACACGCAGGCCAGGATACGCCCGAAGTGGGTCCGTCACACCTGACTCGTGCCGCGGGACTCGTGCCGCGGGCGCCTGGCCGGAGAGCTCCTGCGCTCAGCCCATCAGATTGAACTGGCTCTCCGGCAGGAACACCTTGTTCTCGTTCGCCGCGATCTCCTGGGCGCTGACGCCGTTCGGGTTCTTGAAGCCCTCGGCGCCCACGATCTTGAGCTCGGTGACCTTGTTGCCCGACACGAACAGGAACTTGCCCGTCTTGTCCTTCGACAGGTCGCTCACCATGTAGAGCACGGCGGGCGAGACCTTCTCGGGCGAGAGCATCTGCTTCACGTTGTCGTTGCCCATGCCCGGCAGGTCCTCGGTCAGGCGAGTCACTGCCACCGGCGCCAGGCCCCACACACGGATGTTGTACTTCTTGCCCTCGAGCGCGAGGCAGCGCGTGAAGCCGGCGATGCCCGCCTTGGCGGCGCCGTAGTTCGACTGGCCGAAGTTGCCGATCAGGCCGGAGGTCGAGCTCGTGTTCACGATCACGCCGCCCTGGCCACGCTCCTTCATGTGCGTGAACACCGGGCGAGTCACGCAGTAGGTGCCCTTCAGGTGCACCTGGATCACGATGTCCCACGACGCCTCGTCGGTGTTGACCAGCGTCTTGTCGCGCAGGATGCCGGCGTTGTTCACCAGGATGTCGACCTTGCCGAAGGCGTCGAGCGCGCTCTTGCAGATGTTGTTGCCGCCCTCGACGGTCGCGACCGAGTCGTAGTTCGCGACGGCCTGGCCGCCCATGGCCTGGATCTCCTTCACGACCTGGTCGGCCATCGAGTGGCCGCCGCCGGCGCCGTCGCGCGCGCCGCCGAGGTCGTTCACGACCACGGCCGCGCCCTCCTTGGCGAACAGGAGCGCGTGACAGCGACCCAGACCTCCGCCTGCCCCAGTGACGATCGCGACCTTGCCATCCAGAAGACCCATGACTTTCTCCTCGAATCAATCGAGAACGACGAGCACGTCGCCCTCTTCCACACTCTGCCCCTCCTCGACGAGGATCTTGGCGACGCGTCCGGACGCCGGCGCCTCGACGGGGAGCTCCATCTTCATCGATTCCAGAACGACGAGGACGTCCGCCTCTCGCACCGTCGCTCCGACCGAGGTCTCGATCTTGAAGACGGTGCCCGTGATGTGGGCCTCGACGTTCTGACTCAAACCGGCGCGTAGTCTATGAGAGCACGGGAGCGCAGTTCAACCGGCGTCTGCTAGCCTGCCCGCCCGGATGCTGGAGACGCTCACCCAGGGCTTCCGCAACGCGCGCGACCGCTTCCGCGGGGTGGCCGAGCTCAGCGACGCCAACGTGGCCGACGCGATCTCCGACGTGCGGACCTCGCTGCTCGAGGCCGACGTCGACCTGGGCATCGTCCGCGAGTTCCTGGCCAAGGTGCAGGAGCGCGTGCGCGGCGAGGTGGTGCGGCTCGAGGCCGGCAAGAAGAGCGGCCAGAAGCTGCGCGTCTCCCCGGGCGATCACTTCACGAAGGCGTGCTACGACGAGCTCGTCGCGCTCATGGGCCAGGGCGAGCCGCTCGAGCCGGTGCGCGACCGGACGCGCGCGATCATGCTGCTGGGGCTCCAAGGCACGGGCAAGACCAGCACCGCGGCGAAGCTCGCGAAGTATCTGAAGTCGCGCGGCGACCGGCCGCTCCTGGTGGCGGCCGACGTGCGGCGCCCGGCCGCGCGCGAGCAGCTGCGGCTGCTCGGTGAGCAGGTCGGGGTGCCCGTCTACTCGCGCGACGGCGACGACGCGCCCGCGATCTGCGCCGAGGCGCTCGAGCTGGCGCGCGCCGAGAAACGCGGCTCGGTCATCCTCGACACCGCGGGCCGGCTGCAGATCGACGACGAGCTGATGCGCGAGCTCGAGGAGATCCAGGCCCGCACGCACCCCGAGCACGTGACACTGATCTGTGACGCCATGATGGGGCGCGAGGCCGTGAACGTGGCGCGCGGCTTCGCGGCGCGGCTGCCGATCGACGGGCTGATCCTGACCAAGCTCGACGGTGACTCGCGCGGTGGCGCGGCGCTCGCGATCCGCGCGGCCACCGGCGTGCCGGTGCGCTTCGTGACCATGGGCGAGGCCACCGACCGGCTCGAGGCATTCCGGCCCGAAGGCCTGGCGCAGCGCGTGCTGGGCATGGGCGACGTCGTGGGCCTGATGAACGACTTCGAGGCCGTGGTCGACGTCGAGGAGGCGGAGAAGGACGCCGAGCGCATGCTGCGCGGCAAGTTCACCTTCGACGACTTCCTGACTCAGCTGCGCACGATCCAGAAGATGGGCTCGCTCACGGACCTGTTGGCGAAGATCCCGGGTGTCTCGGACATGATGCCCGAGGGCGCGAAGGTCGATCCCAAAGAGCTGCGGCGCATCGAGGCCATGATCACCTCGATGACTCCCGACGAGCGCCGCCAGCCGGAGCTCATCAACCCCTCGCGCCAGAGCCGCATCGCGCGCGGCTCGGGCACCCAGGCGACCGACGTCTCGGGCCTCCTGCAGCGCTTCAAGGCCATGCGCGAGATGATGGCGTCGCTCGGCGGCGCGGGCGGGCTGCTCGGCAAGCTGCCCGGCGTGGGCCGCGTGTTCGGCGGCGGCGGCGGGCCAGCCCCCGGCTTCGACCCGGCGCAGCTCGCCGGCCTGGGGGGCATGGCGCCCAACCGGCGGGCCGCGCGCGCGCAGAAGGCCATGGCCAAGCGCGAGCAGCGCAAGGCCCAGAAGAAGCACAAGAAGCGGAACAAGCGCCGGTAGCCTGCGGCACCCCTGCCGGAGACTCACTGCACGCGGCAGCCACCCCGACCGCGCAGGGTGCATGCAGGGCTTGGCACTCCGGTTGCTCTTTGCGCCCGGCATGACGCAGACCGCCGAGGTTCGCGAGTCAGAGCCGGCCGCTCCGGTGACCCCGAAGCCCTGGCTCCGGCGCGCGCTCGGCAGGATCACGAACGCTCCTGCGCTCACTTCGCGCCAGCACCGGGTGCTCTGGCTGGTGTCGTTGGCCTCGCTGTTCGACCAGTACGACCGCTCGTTGATCGTGATGGCCCTGCCCCAGATCCAGGCCGGTCTCTCGATTCCCGAGAGTCAGGTCGGACTGCTCGGCTCGTTCGTGCGCTTCGGCTCGCTGCCCGCGCTGTTCATCGCGCTGGCCGCGGACCGGCTCGGCCGGCGCCGCGCGCTGCTCGGCACGGTGCTCGCGTACACGCTCCTGACCGGCGCTTCGGCCTTCGCGCCCGACCTGCGGACCTTCCTCGGGCTCCAGTTCCTCTCGCGCGTGTTCGGCACGGCCGAGATGCTGATCGCGGTCGTGGTGATCAGCGAGGAGTTCGACGCCGCGACCCGCGGCTGGGGCGTGGGGGCGTTCCTGTCGATCCAGGCCCTGGGCGTGGGGCTCGCGTCGATCCTGCTTCCGCTCGCCGCCTCGACCCCGAACGGCTGGCGCGGGCTGTATCTCGTGGGTCTGGGGCCGATGCTCCTCCTGGCCTGGCTGCGCCGCAGCCTGCCCGAGACCGCGCGCTTCGAGGCCCGCGAGCGCGCGCTGGGCGCGCGACTCACTGCCCAGCGCTACTTCGTGCCGATGCTCAAGCTCGTGCGCGCCTACCCGCAGCGCTTCGTGGCCACGGCGACGCAGCTCTTCTTCATGGGCACGGCCTACGCCGCCGCGGACTTCTTCGGACCGAAGTATCTGCAGCAGGCGCACGGCTGGACGCCCGGCCAGGTCAGCACGATGTATCTCACCGCGGGCGGTCTCGCGATCCTGGGCGCGCCGCTGCTCGGGCGGCTCGGCGACCGCATCGGCCGGCGGCCCGTGGCGATCGCCGCGTCGGCCGGGCTGATCGTGTTCGCGCTGGGCTTCTACAACGGCGCCGGCCCCTGGCTCGTGCCACTCTGGGTGGCGGCCATCTTCACGGTCGTGGGCCACGACGCCGTGCTCTCGGCCTACGGCGCCGAGCTGTTCCCGACCTCGCACCGCTCCACCGCAGCGGCCGCGCGTTTGATCGTGGCCACGCTCGCGGGCATGCTCGGGCTCGCGCTCGAGTCCGCGCTCTACGCCGCGACCGGCTCGCACTGGCAGGCGATCTCGATCCTGCTGGTGATCGGCCTGGCCTCGCCGCTGGTGATCGCCGTCGCGTTCCCCGAGACTGCGGGTCGCAGCCTCGAAGAGATCTCGCCGGAGCACGAGGAGCTCCAAGGAGAAACGACATGAGTCTGCGCACGCGTATCGATGACCTCGCCGCCGCGGCCCGCGCCCTCACGCTGATGGGCGTCGAGCGGCTCGAGACCGGGATCGTCTTCAACCCGAGTGACTCGCGCCTGCGCGTGGACCCCTACCCGTTCTACGCGCGCCTGCGCGAGCAGGACCCGTT
>DATKAO010000033.1 GCA_035498015.1 Myxococcota bacterium | reverse complement strand
CGCGACCGCGGCTTCGCCACCGAGCTCGCCTACGGCACGCTGCGCCTGCGCGGCCGGCTCGACGCGGCGCTCGCCCAGAGTCTCGACCGCCCCTTCCAGCGCCTCGAGCCCGTGGTGCGCAACCTGCTGCGGCTCGGCGCGTATCAGCTCCTGTGCCTGCCGAACGTGCCCGACGCCGCGGTCGTCGACGAGACCGTGAGCTTGGCGCGCAAGGTCGGCGTCGAGCGCGCGACCGGCTTCGCGAACGCGGTGCTGCGCGGGCTGGCGCGCAAGCGCGACGCGGGTGAGCTCGTCTATCCCGACTTCGCGACCGACCCGATCGGGCACGTGGAGACCTGGGGGTCACTGCCGCGCTGGCTGGCCGAGCGGCTGGTCGACCAGCTGGGCGCGAACGAGGCCCTGGCCTTCGCGCTGGCCTGCACCGAAGCCCCGCCGCGCACCGTGCGAGTCACTGCCCGCGCCGACCGCGACGCGGTCGCCCAGGCGCTCGGCGGCCGGCCCACGCGCTTCGCGCCGCGGGGAGTCACCAACGCCGCGCTCGACCCCGTGCGCGCCGAAGGCTTCGACCGCGGCGACTGGGTGGTGCAGGACGAAGCCTCTCAGCTCGTGCCGCTCCTGGTCGGCGCCGAGCCCAACGACACGGTGGTCGACTGCTGTGCGGCGCCCGGCACGAAGTCGGTGCAGCTCGCCGAGCAGGTCGGCCCGCGCGGCGAGGTGATCGCGCTCGAGCTCCACCGCAGCCGCATCGCGCTGATCCACGCCTCGGCGCGCAGGCTCGGGCTCTCCAACCTGCGGCCGCTCGAGCGCGACGTGTCGCAGGGCTTCGACCTGCAGGGCCAGCGCTGGTTCAAGCGCATCCTGGTCGACGCCCCGTGCTCGGGCCTGGGCACCCTGCGCCGCAACCCCGACGCGCGCTGGCGGGTGCGCCCCGACGACGTGGCGCGTGCCGCCGAGAGCGCGCACTCGATCCTCGCCTCGGCCGCGCGCTACGTCGAGGAAGGCGGCGTCCTCGTCTATAGTGTCTGCACCTTCACCGCCGAGGAGACGACCGGAGTGACTTCGCGCTTCCTCGAGTCGCACCCGGACTTCCGGGTCGACGACCCGCGCCCGTTCCTGCCCGAGCCGGCGCACGCGCTGGTGACTGCCGCGAACGCGCTCGCGACCTGGCCGCAGCGCGACGGCTGCGACGGCTTCTTCGCCGTGCGGCTGGTGCGGAAATGAAAGACAGTCCCTGGAAGCTCGCTCCCTCGATCCTGTCGGCGGACTTCGGCCGCCTGGCCGAGGAGGTGCGCGCCGCCGAGCAGGCCGGCGCCGACTGGCTGCACCTCGACGTGATGGACGGTCACTTCGTGCCCAACCTGACGATCGGCCCCGACATCGTGGCCGCGGTCGCCAAGCGCACGAGCCTCCCGGTCGACGTGCACCTCATGGTGCGCGAGCCCGACCACCTGCTCGACGCCTTCATCTCCGCCGGGGCCACGGCGCTGGGCGTGCACGTCGAGGCCTGCACGCACCTGCACCGCACGCTCAGCGAGATCCGGGCGCGCAAGGTGCGCGCGTGCGTCGTCTTGAACCCCGCGACCCCCGCCGAGTCGATCCGCCCCGTGCTGTCACTCGTCGACCAGGTGCTGGTCATGACCGTGAACCCGGGCTTCGGCGGCCAGGCCTTCATCCCCGAGACACTCCCGAAGATCCGCCAGATCCGCGGCTGGATCGACGAGCTGCGCAAGCCCATCGACCTGGTCGTCGACGGCGGCATCGGCCCCGACACGATCGAGAAGGTCGCCGCCTACGGCGCGCGCGTCTTCGTCATGGGCAACGCGTTCTTCAAGAGCCCCGACTACAAACGCTTCGCCGACGGCATCCGCAGCCAGCTCGCGTCCCTCTCGGGCCCTTAGCTCAGTGGTTAGAGCAGCCGGCTCATAACCGGCAGTGCCCAGGTTCGAATCCTGGAGGGCCCACGCCTTACTGGGCGTTCGTTCGCCTGCGGCTCACTGCGCGTGGCTGCGCCACTTGCGGGCCTCGCTCAGGGCGGCCTTCGCTCGGCCAGTTCGTGGCGGGTGTGTGCTCGAGAGTTAGGATGAGGTCGTGCCGAAGACCAGTGCCGGATTGCTGCTCTATCGAGTCACTCGCGCGGGCGGGCTCGAGGTGCTGCTCGTGCATCCGGGGGGGCCGCTGTTCGCGAAGAAGGATCTCGGGCATTGGACGGTGCCGAAGGGGGAGATCGACGCGGGCGAGGAGCTGCTCGCGGCGGCGCATCGGGAGCTCGCCGAGGAGACGGGGTTCACGGCGGCGGGGCCGGCGCTCGAGCTCGGCACCGTGAAGCAGAAGAACGGGAAGATCGTGCACGCGTGGGCGGTGCGCGGCGATGCGGATGTGACTCGGCTGGTGAGCAACGAGTTCGAGCTGGAGTGGCCGCCGAAGTCGGGGCGCGTGCGCTCGTTCCCCGAGGTCGACCGCGCGGAGTGGTTCGCGCTCGACGAGGCGCGGCGGCGCATCAAGGCGGCGCAGGAGCCGTTTCTCGACCGGCTGGCCGAGAAGATCGGCGCTTAGCCGCCGCGCAGCTGGACCGGCAGCGGGCGGTGCATGAAGCCCATGGTGGCGCCTTGCACGGGCGCCAGCGGGGCGGAGAGGCGCATGCGCGGGAAGCGCTCGAGCAGGGCCTGCAGGGCCACGCGCGCCTCGAGCCGCGCGAGATTGGCGCCCAGGCAGTAGTGCGGGCCCCAGCCGAAGCCCATGTGCGGGTTCGGCGTGCGCGCGAAGTCGATGCGCTCGGGTAACTCGAAGACGGCGGGATCGTGGTTGGCCGACACGATCGCCAGGAACACCGTCTGGCCCGGCTCGAGTGACTGGCCGCCGCGCACGTGGGCCACGCCGACCTTGCGCGCCATGGCGCGCGCCGGGCCGACCGCGCGCATGAGCTCGTCGATCGCCGTCTCCCAGCGCTCGGGGTGGGCGCGCAGCTCGTCGGCCAGCTCCGGCCGCTCGAGGAAGAGCGCGAGTGACTGGTTGATGAGGCTCGTGGTGGTCTCGTGGCCGCCGAACAGCAGGAGCGTGCAAGCGCCCACGAGCTCGAGCGGATCCAGTGACCCGGCGGGGCTGTGCACCAGCGCCGAGAGCACGTTGCCCGAGGGCTGCGCGCGCTCGCGCTCGATCAGCGCGCCGAAGAAGGCCGCGAACTCGCGCGTGGCCGAGACCAACGGCGCCTCGTCGACCTTGCCGGGCGCCAGCGAGAACACGATGTGCGCGAGGTCGTCCGACCAGCGCTGGAAGCGTGGACTGTCCTCCTGTGAGGCGCCGAGCAGCGAGGCGATGACTCGGGCCGGGATCGGCCTGGCGAACGCTTGCAGGAGCTCGACCGAGTCACTCTCGAAGCCGTCGATCGCGCGCTCCACGATCGCGCGCACGTCGGCCTCGAGAGCGGCGACGCGGCGCGGGGTGAATGCGGCGCGCACCGGCTCGCGCAGCCGCGCGTGCGCGGGGTCGTCGCGGAAGTTCATCCAGCCCGCGAGCAGCGCCACCACCTCGCGGAACGCCGGCGAGCGCCCCGCGGCGGCGCGGCCGAACACCTCGGCGCGGTCCGCGGACAGGCGCTCCACGTCGCGGAACGCCGCCTCGACCTCGGCGTGCGAGAGCACCACCCAGCCGCGCTGCGCAGCGCTCCACTGCACGTCGCCTGCGCGCTCGCGCGCCTGGGCGAAGTATTTCGCCGGCTCGCGCACGGAGTCTTGTGAGTCGAGGTCGACGCCGCGCGTCATAGCGTCGGCAAGCTCCGCGGCTGCCGCCCCAGCGGAAACGCGGCGTCGAGCTTCTCGAGCTCCGCGGGCGTGAGCGCCGGGATCGAGGCGTTCTCGGCCACGTGCTCCGGCTTCCCCGCCTTGGGAATGGCGAACAGCGCCGGCCGCCGCACCAGGAAGGCCAGCGCGACCTGCCGGGGAGTCACTCCATGCGCGGCTGCGATCTCGCCCAGGAGCTTGCCACCCGGGCTGCGCGGCGACGGGAAGCGGCCACTGCCGAAGGGGCTGTAGCCCACGAGCGCCACGCGCCGCGACTCACACCACGGCAGCACGGCATGCTCGATGCCGCGCTCCTCCAGGTGGTAGAGCACCTGGTTGCAGACCGGCCGGCCTGGCTTGGCCAGGGTGGCCAGCTCTTCCAGGTCGTCGACGTCGAAGTTGCTCACGCCCCAGGCGCCGATCTTGCCCTCGCGTTCGAGCTGCTCGAAGCCCGCGACCGTCTCGGCCAGCGGGTGACTGCCGCGCCAGTGCAGCAGATACACGTCGATCCGCTCCGTGCGCAGGCGGCGCAGCGACTGCTCGCAGGCCGCCACCGTGCCCTTCCGCGAGGCGTTCTGCGGCAGCACCTTCGACACCAGGAACACGCGCTCGCGCTGGCCCGCGATCACGGGCGCGATCAGCTCCTCCGAGCCCGTGTACAGCTCGGCCGTGTCGATGTGAGTCATGCCCAGCTCGAGCCCGCGCCGCAGCGCGGCGGCGGCGCCGCGGTCGCGACCCATCTGCCAGGTGCCCTGTCCGAGCGCCACCACCTCGCGGTCGAGCGGCCCGAAGCGCCGGGTGGGGTTCATGGCGCGAGCCTACTGGAAATCGGCCGCGCTTGCGGGCTGCCACTCGGCCGACGTGACGCGCCAGTGACCGTCCTCGTTGCGCAGCCGCAGGTCGAAGCGGTACAGGTCCGCGTGCACGCCGTGCAGCGCCGACGCGTCCGCGATCGGCGTGCCCGCCATCGCCACCAGCACCACGGTGTGCGCGGCCGCGCCCTCGACCTCGAGCTCGCTGACGCGCGTGAGCAGGTGGATCGAGCGGTTGCGCAGGAAGTGACCCGTGGCCAGCGCGAGCACGGCGCGCCGGTCGTTGCCTTCCGAGTCACGGTACGACTCCGAGAGGTGCGGCTGGATCAGGCCCGCGTCGCGCGCCTCGGCGGCGCGCTCGAGCTCGCCCAGCACGCGCCGCACCGCGGCTTCGGGAGTGTCTCCTGCGCTGCAGGCGGCCCAGAGGAGCAGGACTGCGCACGTCCATCGCTTCATGACCGATCGAATAGCATCTCCCGAGAGCGCGTGCGCTAACCTGCGCCGCATGCCCGCCTTCGAGCCGTTCCGCCGCGAGTTCGCCGACGACCCGTACCCGCACTACCGCGCGCTGCGCGACCAGGCCCCGGTGTACTTCGCGCCCGAGGCGAAGATCTGGTGTGTCTCGCGCTGGGAGGACGTGCAGGCCGTGCTGCGCGCCGACGACGTGTTCTCGTCGCGCGCCATGTTCACCATGATCATGAACGGGGGCATGGAGGGCACGCCGCCGCTCAGCTTCGAGTTCCTGCGCTTCGTGGGGGGCCTGTTCTTCGGCACGTGGATGAACCCGCTCACGTTCGCCTCGGCGCGCAACCTGATCGCCGAGGACGGCGCGCGTCACTCCGAGCTGCGCGGCATCGTGAACCGCGGCTTCACGCCGCGGCGCATCGCGGAGTGGGAGAAGCGCGCGCGGGAGATCGTCGACGCGGCGCTGGCGCGCATCGCCGGCGCGCGCCGCTTCGACCTGGTCGACTCGCTCTCCGTGCCCCTGCCGGTCACGATCATCGCCGAGATGCTCGGCATCGAGCCGGAGCGCCTGCCCGACTTCAAGCGCTGGTCCGACTCGATCATCCACTACTCGACCGGCAGCGGCCGAGTCACTCCGTTCGCGCCGGAGTTCATGCGCACCATGGTCGAGCTGATCAACTACTCGAAGAGCATGGCGCGCCGCCGGCGCGCGCGGCCCCAGGACGACGTGCTCTCGGTGATCGTCGCCCAGCAGGACGGGGCCATGGGTCTCTCCGACCGCGACGTGTTCCAGTTCGTGGCGCTCCTGCTCGTGGCGGGGAACGAGACCACGACCAACCTGATCGGGAACGCCGTGCACGCGCTGCTGCGGAACCCGGAGGCGTGCGCGCGGCTCGCGGCGGATCCGGGGCTCGCGCCGGCCGCGGTGGAGGAGGCCCTGCGCTGGGACGCGCCGATCCAGATGGTCTTCCGCAGCGCCACGCGCGACGTGGAGGTGGCGGGGGTGCGCATCCCGCAGGGCGACCGGGTGGCCGCGCTCTTGGGCTCGGCCAACCGCGACGAGCGCCGCTTCCCGGACCCCGACCGTTTCGACCTCGAGCGAGACACGAGCGGCCTGCTCTCGTTCGGCTTCGGCAAACACTTCTGCCTGGGGGCCTCGCTGGCGCGGCTTGAGGCGCGGGTGGCGCTCGAGGCGCTGGCGCCCCGCCTGCCCGGGCTGCGACTCACGGGCGAGCGGGAGCTCCTGGACTCGTTCCTGGTGCGGGGGCCGAAGCGGCTCGAGCTCGAGACGGCCCCCGGCTAGTCGCTTCCGGGCGCGAACGCGAGTATTCTCCCGCGCGTGGGGGACGGGACGCGCCCGGGGCGCGAGCTCGCGAGGCTATGGGTTCATCCGGCGGAGGCTGCCGCCGAGCCCGAGGTGCGCGCCGCGCTCGCCGCCTGCGGCCCGTCCGAGTGGGTCGCCGCCGAGAGCAGCGCCGAGCTGCGCGGCGCGTTCGAGCACGGCGACGCGGCGGCGCTCCTGCTCGACGTGTCACTCGCGGGTCACGGCGCGCTGGATTTGCTGCGCGACCAGCGCGCACGGGGAGTCACGACGCCGGCGCTGCTGATCGCCGACCTGGGCGACGGCGAGACCGCCGCGCGCGCGCGCGAGCTGGGCGGCTGCACCGTTCTGGCCCGCGAAGGACTCTCGGCGCTGGTGCTGGTGGCCGCGCTCGGCGAGCTCCTGCCGCGGCCGGCCGAGGCGACGCCCGCCGGCCCGGCGCGCCGCAGCGCCGCGCACGCGCCGGCCATGCTCTGGAAGTCCGACCCGCAGGGCGAGCTCACTCACTGCACGCGGCGCCTGCTCGAGTATCTCGGGCTCGACGAGTCAGCGGCGCTGGGCCGCGGCTGGCTCGCGGCGGTCCACCCCGACGACCACGGCGAGTGGCTCGCCGCGTGGGCCGACTGGCAGGACAGCCCGCGCGAGGACACGCTCGACGTGCGCATGCGCCGTGCCGACGGCGCGCAGCGCTGGCTGCGGCTCAGCGCGCTGCCGGGCTTCTCGCCGGAGGGCGCGCTCGACCACTTCGTGGGGGCGCTGGCCGAGATCGACGACCTGGTCGCCGAGCGCGAGGCCGCGCGCCACGAGCTGGCCCGGCAGGAGGCGCAGAACCGCGAGCTCGAGGAGCTGGCGCTCGCCGCCGCGCACGACCTGCAGGAGCCGCTGCGCGCGGTGGAGCGCGAGCTCGCCGATGCGCAGCGCGGCGGGTCCTCGGACCTGGCGCTCGCGGCGCGTCAGGTCGGCCGCATGCGCACCCTGCTGCGCGACCTGGTCGACTACACCGTGGCCACGCGCATCGGCGTGCGGCCCGAGCCGAGCGACCTGGCGCAGGCGCTCGAGTGGGCGCTGGAGAACCTGCGCCCCGCGCTCGCCGAGTCGGGCGCCGAGGTCAAGATCGAGACACTCTCGCGCGTGCTGGCCGACCCGATCCAGATCGCGCGCGTGTTCCAGAACCTGGTCGCGAACTCGCTGCGCTTCCGCGCGTCGTCGGCGCCGGTGATCGCCGTGGGCGCGACCGAGCGGGAGCACGACGCGCTGGTGTTCGTGCGCGACAACGGGCTGGGCCTCGCCGAGGACCACCACGAAGCGGTGTTCCGGGTGTTCGGTCGCGCCCACCCCGAGGTGCGCGAGGGCTCGGGCATGGGGCTCGCCATCTGCCGCCGCATCGTGGAGCGCCACGGCGGGCGCATCTGGGTCGAGTCACGCGCCGGCGAAGGCGCGACCTTCTACTTCACGTTGCCCAGGGTCTGATTGACTTCGTTCGCCTGCGGCTCACTGCGCGGCCCTGCGGGCCTTGCGGCCTCGCTCAGGACGGCCTTCGCTCGGCCTGCCCCGTTGATCAGATCGTCCCAAAGGTATCCGCGATGGCCGCGAGATTCTCTCGGACCCTTCCCGGCGCGATCCCCACGCCCGGCGGGTAGAGCAGCGGCTGCTCGGTCAGGCCGTGCCACTGGCGCAGGCGGTCGCGCGCCTCGTCGGGCCGGCCCGCGATCGCGATCTCGTCGACCAGCGCGTCGGGCACGGCCGCGGTCATCGCGGCGAAGTCACCCTTGCGGAAGGCCGCTGCGATCTCTTCGCCCACGCTGCGCCAGCCGTGCAGGTCGAGCACCGAGTGGTACAGCTTGGTCGTGTAGTAGAAGGCGATCTGCGCGCGCGCCTCGCGGCGCGCCTGCTCGACGTCGTTCGAGATCGAGCAGATCACGTAGGGCGCCAGCGCGCAGCGCGAGCCCGCGAGCTCGGGCAGCACCGCCTCGCGGATATATTTACGGGTGAAGATCGGGTGACCCACCAGGCCGTCCGCCGCGGCGGCGGCCGCGCGGATCATGCCGCGGTTCACGGCCGCGATGTACACCGGAATGTGTTGGCGCGGCGCGTTCGGGCGCGAGAACTGCGGAATGTCGATCTGGTAGAAGCGGCCCTCGAACTTGAGCCCGCCGCCCTTCTGCGCGCCCACCGCGGCGCGCACCAGCGCCACGGCCTCCTTGATGCGCGGCGCGGGCGGGTCGTCGAAGCGCACCGAATACCAGCGCTCGTTCATGGAGCGGGTGCCGCTGCCCAGGCCCAGGATCATGCGCCCGCCCGACAGCTCGTCGATGTCCATGGCCGCGGCTGCGGCCAGCATGGGCGTGCGCATGAAGGCGTAGGCGATGCCCGTCCCGAGCTTCACGCGGCTGGTGGCGGTCGCCACCGCGGCCAGGCGCACGAAGCCGTTCATGTTGAAGAACTCGATCGTCCACACCGAGTCGAAGCCCCGCGCCTCCGCGTGGCGCGCGGCGGCGACCTGGTCGGCGATCGTGGGTGCGGACAGGATGAGTCCCAGGCGCATGGCGCGATTAGAGCACAAGCGCGGGGAGCGCGGCTAAGATGGTGCGCCGATGCCGGTCACCCCGCGCGTGCGCCTCTTCCTTGCCGCGGCGCTGCTCGTCTCGTGCGCACGTCTCGGCGCCGCGCCCAAGGCCGCGCCGAGTGAGACGCCTCTGGCACGCGGGCCGAGCCTGGTGCTGCGCGGCGCCACCGTGCTCACCGCGGCCGGGCCCGCGCTCGAGCACGCAGACGTGTGGGTCGAGGACGGCCGCATCGCCGAGGTCGGCAAGGCAGTCACCGCGCCCTCGACCGTGAAGGTCATCGACGTGACCGGGCGCTTCATCACGCCCGGCATCATCGACCCGCACTCTCACCTGGGCGTGTACGCGCTGCCGAACGTGGCCACGAACGCCGACGGGAACGAGATGACGGGCCCCTTCAAGCCCGAGGTGCGGGCCGAAGACTCGTTCTGGCCGCAGGACCCCGCGATCGAGCGCGCGCTCGCCGGCGGAGTCACGACGATCCACGTGCTGCCCGGCTCGGCCAACCTGATCGGCGGCCAGGGAGTCACCCTGCGGCTCGTGCCCGGGCTCTCCGCGCGCGAGCTGCGCTTCCCCGGCGCGCCCACCAGCATGAAGATGGCCTGCGGCGAGAACCCGATGCGGGTCTACGGCGCGAAGGGCCAGGCCCCGCAGACGCGCATGGCCGAGGTCGCCATGCTGCGCCAGGAGCTCGAGAACGCGCGCGCCTACAAGCCCGAAGAGGGCAAGCCCCACGACTTCGCGAACGAAGCGCTGGCCGGCGTGCTCTCCGGCGAGACGCTGATCGAGAACCACTGCTACCGCGCCGACGAGATGCTGCTGCGGCTCGACGTGTTCCGCGAGTTCGGCATCGCGCCGCGCGCCTTCCACCACGCGGTCGAGGCCTACAAGATCCGCGACCGGCTGCGCGAGGCGGGCGTGGGCGCGGTGGTCTGGGCCGACTGGTGGGGCATCAAGCTCGAGCTGCTCGACGCGGTGCCCGCGAACGCCGCGCTGCTCGACGAGGCCGGAGTCACCGTGGCGCTGCACTCCGACTCACCCGACGAGATCCAGCGCCTGAACCAGGAGGCTGCGAAGGCGCGCGCGGCGGGGCTGCGCGCGGGGATCGCGGTGACTCGCGAGCAGGCGCTGCGCTGGATCACCGCCAACCCCGCCTGGGTGCTCGGCATCGAGTCACGCGTGGGCACGCTCGAGAAGGGCAAGGACGCCGATCTCGTGGTCTGGTCGGGCGATCCGTTCTCGGTCTACGCGCACGCCGAGCAAGTGTTCATCGCGGGCGCGCGCGTGTACGACCGCGCTCGGACCTCGCCGCCGCGCTCGGACTTCGAGCTGGGGCTCGAGCCCGCACCGTGAAGGCGCTGCTCGCCGCGCTCGCGCTCGTGAACGCGACCGTGCACACGGGCGACGGGCCGCCGCTCGAGCACGCCACGGTGGTGATCGACGGGCCCAAGATCGTGGCCGTGGGCACGGCGCTGACTCCGCCGGCCACGGCCGAGCGCATCGACGCCACGGGCAAGGTCGTGACTCCCGGGCTGTTCGCCGTGGCCTCGCGCCTGGGCGAGGTCGACGCCGAGGCCGAGCCGACCAGCGTCGAGGGCACGCTGGCCGAGAGCGCCGATCCCGTGCGCGCCGCGCTGCGCGTGGCCGACACCTACAACCCGGCCTCGTTCACGCTGCCGATCGCGCGCGCGGGCGGGATCAGCGAGGCGCTCGTGACTCCGGCCGGCGGGCTGATCGCCGGTCAGGCGGCGCTCGTGGGGCTGGGCGTGCACGACGGCGTGCGCCGGGCCTCGGCGGCGCTCGCGCTCTCGATCCCCGCGGCTTCGGGCGGTGAGGACGCGCAGAGCCCGCCGGGCGGCCGTTCCGCTGCGTTTCTCCGCCTGCGCCAGGTGCTGGCCGACACCAAGCTGTACCGGGCGAGTCACGGCCAGTTCCTCGACAACCGCCTGCGCGCGCTGTCGGTGTCTGCCGCGGACCTCGAGGTGCTCGAGCGCGCGATCGAGCACGACCTGCCGGTGCTGGTCCAGGTCGATCGCAGGGCCGAGATCCAGAGCGTGCTGGCGCTGGCGCACGACTACGACCTCCGGATCGCCGTGGTCGGGGGCGCCGAGGCCTGGCAGCTCGCGCCCGAGCTCGCGCGCGCGCACGTGCCGGTGGTGTTCGATCCGCTGCGCACGCTGCCCGACAGCTTCTCCGCCCTGCACGCGCGCCGCGACGCGGCGGCGCTGCTGCACGCCGCCGGCGTGCCGCTCGTGATCGCGGAGCTGTCGAGCCCGCACTTCGCGCACCGCCTGCGCTGGGCGGCCGGGAACGCGGTCGCGGAAGGCCTGCCCTACGACGCGGCGCTGGCGGCAGTGACTTCGGTGCCCGCCGAGCTGTTCGGCGAGCCGCGCAGCGGAGTGCTGCGCGCGGGCGCGCCCGCCACGCTGGTGCTCTGGAACGGCGACCCGCTCGACGTCACCACCTGGGCCGAGCGCATGTGGGTGCGCGGTGAGGAGGTCTCGCTCGAGACGCGCCAGGACCTGCTCACCGAACGCTACCGCCATGCGCGCTGAGATCGCGATCGTAGGCGCCGGGATCGGAGGACTCACCGCCGCCCTGTCACTCGCCGACGCGGGCTTCCCGGTGCGCGTGTTCGAGTCGGTGCCCGAGCTTTTGCCGCTGGGCGTCGGGATCAACCTCTTGCCGCACGCCGTGCGCGAGCTCGACGAGCTCGGCCTGCGCGCGCCGCTCGAGGCCGCGGGCGTCTGCTGCGGCGAGCTCGCCTACTACACCAAGCGCGGCCAGCGCATCTGGGCCGAGCCGCGGGGCCTGCGTGCGGGCTATCGCTGGCCGCAGATCTCGATCCACCGCGGACGCTTGCAGATGCAGCTGTTCGAGGCGGCGCGCGCGCGGCTCGGCGCCGAGCGGATCTGCCTGGGCGCGCACCTCGAGCGCTTCGAGGCCCTGCCGGGCGGCGTGCGCGCCGTGTTCGCCGACCGCGCGCGGCCCGGCGCGAGTCACACGGTCGAGGCGCGGCTGCTCGTGGCCGCCGACGGCATCCACTCGACCGTGCGCCGCGCGCTGCATCCCGGCGAGGGCGGGCCGCGCTGGAACGGCGCGGTCATGTGGCGCGGGGTGGCCGAGGCGCCGCCTTTCCTCGACGCAGTGACCATGATCATGGCGGGTCACGCCAGCCAGAAGTTCGTGGCCTATCCGATCGCGGCGCCGCGTGACTCGCGCCAGCTCCTGAACTTCGTGGCCGAGCTGCGCAGCGACTCGAGCGAGCTCGCCGAGCGCGAGGATTGGAGCAAGCCGGGCCGGCTCGATGACTTCCTGCCGCGCTTCGAGTCGTGGCGCTTCCCGTGGCTCGACGTGCCCGCGCTGGTGCGCGCCGCGGGCAGCGTGTGGGTGTATCCCATGGTCGACCGCGACCCGCTGCCGCGCTGGAGCTTCGGGCCGGTGACTCTGCTCGGCGACGCCGCGCACCCGATGTACCCGATCGGCTCGAACGGCGCGTCGCAGGCGGTGCTTGACGCGCGCGTGCTCACCGGCTGTCTGCGCCACTACGCCGGCGACCCCGAGCGCGGGCTCGCGCGCTACGACGAGATCCGGCGCGCCGCCACCGCGGAGATCGTGCTCGCCAACCGGCGCCAGGGCCCCGAGGCGGCCATGCAGCTGGTCGAGACGCGCGCGCCCGCCGGCTTCGCCCGCATCGGCGACGTGGTGGCCGAGGACGAGCTGCGCGCGATCGCCGACTCCTACAAGCGCCTCGCGGGCTTCTCGGTCGCCGAGCTGAACGCGCGCGAGTCACTCGCCGCGCCCACGGCGTGATGGAGTCACGACTGCCGCGCGCGGCGCTCTGGGCGGGTGCGGCGCTCGTGCTCGGCGCGTGGGCGCTGAGCTCGCTGTCGGTGCTCGACGACGACCCGTTCGTGATGGGCGAGGTCGCCCAGCACGTGGTCGCGGGCAAGCGCCTCTACGCGACCATCTGGGACAACAAGCCACCGCTGGCGATCCTGATCTACGCGCTGCCGCAGCTCGTGGCGAGCGGCAGCTATCTCGGCCTGCAGCTCACGGGCGGGCTGTGGGCGCTGGCGCAGGCCTGGCTGTGGCTCGCGCTGTGTCCCGGCGGCTCGCGGGTGGTGCGGGTCGGCGGTGCGGCGCTCCTGGCGTTGCTTCCCCTCTCGGACTTCCGCTTCGCCTGGCTCTCTTCGGAGGACGCGAGCAACGGCTTCGCTCTAGTGGCCCTGCTCGGTGCGTACCGCTCTTTCGACTCAGGGCGCATCGCGCCCCGCGACGCGCTGCTCATGGGCGCCGCGCTCGCGCTCGCCTTCCACGCACGACAGACGTCGGCCCTGCTCGGGCTGCCGTGCCTGGTGAGCCTCGCGCTGGCCGAGGAGTCACCTCGCCGCAAGCTCGAAGGCGCGGCGTGGCTCGCCGCGGGCGGGCTGGCCGCGTGGGCGGCGGTGATCGCGCTGGTGCTCGCCGTGGGTGACTTCCGCGGCTACGTGTACGCCGTCTTCGTGGCGCCCGGACGCTACGCGGGCCAGCCGCGCGGGCTGATCGAGCTGGTCTCGGAGTTTCGCAACAGCTGGAGCACGTTCGCGATCGCCGCGGCCGTCGGCTTCCTGCAGATCGTCCCGCGCGTGCGGCTGTTCGCCGCCGCGGTCGGCGCCGCGACCCTGCTCTCCGCCGTGGCGCCGATGCGCGCGCACTTCCACTACTGGGAGCAAGTGATTCCCGGTCTCGTGCTGCTGGCGCACATGGTCGCGCGCGAGCTCGCACCGACCCGGCGCGCGCTCTGGGCGCTGGCCATGCTGCCGGCGTTCGTGCTCGCGAACGTCGGCTGGACGCTCGCGAAGTGCGTGACCGACCGCAGCACGGCGCGCGCAGCGGCCGCCGCCCGGGCGATCGACTCACAAGCGCGCCCTGGCGACCACCTGTTCGTCGGTGGCAAGAATGCGGGCACGATCTACTTCTTCACCCGAACCGAGCCGGCAAACATGTACTTCTGGGAGTACTACCTGTACGGAGTGGCCGGTGTGCTGCCGACGCCGCTCGAGACGGTGCTGGCCCAGTACCGCGAGCACCCGCCAGAAATACTCGTGCTCGGTGACGACATGCTCGGCGCGGTGCGCGCCGCGCCCAGCGGCAGCGAGAACGTCGTGGTGAAGCTGATCCGGGACTGGTTCGCGCAGCGCGGCTACGACGCGGTCGAGCTCGCCGCCGCCGCGCCCTGGCACGTGTACCGCCTGGAGGGTCTCAGTCCCCCGCGCGAAACACCAAGAAGCGGCTCGTGAGGTAGTTGAACGCGGTGCCGGCGACCACGCCGCCGAGCGCCGCCACCTGGATCGGCAGCTCGGGCGCCTGGCGCACGAGCCACAGTGTGACTGCCCAGTTGATCGCCGCGCCGATCGAGCACGCGCCCATGAACCCGACCAGCTGCTTCCAGAGACTGCCACCGCGCGCGTCACTGAAGGTGAAGCGGCGGTTCAACGCGAAGTTCGACAGCATGGCCACCACGATCGACAACGCGACCGCAGCCGGCACGGACACCCCCAACGTCTCGAGCGCGGTGAGCACCAGCAGGTTCACGGCCAGGCCCGTCGCGCCCACGACCAGGAACTGCGCCAGGTGACTCCAGGCCCCGAACTTGAAGTTGTACAGCCGCCGCAGGTGCTTGAGATACAGGAGCTGCTCTTTCAGCGTGAGCTTGCTCTCGCCGAGCTCTCGGTCGGCGAAGTGGATCGGCACCTCGCCCACGTCGCGGAAGCCGCACTTCACGATCAGCTCGAGGCCGATCTTGTAGCCCACGGGCGACAGCTCGCGGGCGCGTGCGAGATCGGCCCGCCGGAACGCGAAGAAGCCCGACATCGGATCTTTCGCCGCAGTGAGCGGGCGGGCGAGCAGGGTCGCGACCCGGCTGTTCACCCAGCGCGCGAGCCCCCACTCGTCGTCGGTCGAGGCGCCGGGCACGTAGCGCGACCCGATCACGAAGTCTCGGCCCGCGCGCAGCGCCGCGATCATCTCGGGCAGCTTCTCCGGCGGATGACTCAGGTCGGCGTCCATCACCACCAGCACGTCGTTCTTGGCCAGCCGCAGGCCGTCGACCACCGCGGGCGAGAGTCCGCGGTTCTCGCGGCGCACGACGATCCTCGCCCAGGGCAGCCGCGAGCCCTCCACGGCCTCGACCGAGCCGTCCCGGCTGTCGTCGTCCATGACCAGCAGCTCGATGTCGAGCCCTGCCGAGCTGCGCACCGCACCCAGACGCCCGATCAGCAGCGGCAGGTTCAGCACCTCGCGATAGGTCGGGACCACGACCGAGACCGAGGGTCTCTCGGCGATGTCTTCGGGGGTCACAGGTGGGGTCCCAGGCTAGACGCGCAGGACGCCGTTGCGGACGAGTCGCTCGACATAGTCCGCAGAGTAGCCCAGTGACTCGAGGATCTCGCGCCCGTGCTCGCCCAGCTCGGGCGGGCGGCGCGCCGGGACCTTGGTCACCCCGTCGAGCTGGATCGGGCTGTCCACGGTGCGCAGCCCGGGCCGCACGCCTTCGACCGGGCGGAAGATCCCGTTGGCGGCGAGCTGCGGGTCGTTGGGCAGATCCTCGATGCGCTGGATGATGCCGAAGGTGACCTGGTGCCGGTCGAGCTCCTGGCGCCAGTGGTCGAGCGGCTGCGAGGAGAAGACCTGGTCGAGGATCTCGACCAGGGCACACGCGTTGGCGCGCCGCAGCGGCAGCTCCTTGAAGCGCGGGTCGCTGGCCAGCTCCGGCCGGCCGATCGCGCGCGTGAAGCGCTCCCACTCGACCGGCTCCTGCACCATGGCGAGATAGAGCCCGCGCCCGCACGAGCACAGGTAGTGATTCACCAACGCGTTGGCCGTGCCCGAGTGAGTGGGCGGCTTGTAGGGCTTGCCGCCGCACAGCGCCGCCTGGATCAGGATCGAGTTCGACCAGGCGCCGTTCGCGCACAAGGACGTGCGCACGCGCCGGCCCTTGCCGGTGCGCTCGCGGTCGAAGAGCGCCAGCGCGATCGCTCCGAACAGCGCCATGGCGCTGGGGTGGTCGCCCATGCCGGCGGTCGCCAGCCCGAACTCGGCGCCGTCGGGCCGCACCGCGTCCATCAGCCCCGAGCGCGCCCACCAGGCCGTGGCGTCGTAGCCGGGCTTCTCGACCTCGCTGCCCTGGTCACCGTAGCCGGTGGCGTGCGCGAAGATCAGCCGCGGGTTCTGCGGCGCGAGTGACTCCCAGTCCATGCCGAGCTTCTCGAGCACGGACGGGTGCAGGTTGGTGATGAACACGTCGGCGCGCCGCACGAGATCGTGGGCGATGTCGCGGCCTTCGGGCTTGCGCACGTCGAGCGCGATCGACTTCTTGCCGCGCGCGGTGAGGATCCAGCAGTAGTTCTCCTCGCACTCGGGCAGCGGCTTGAGCTGCGGCAGCATGCGGTACGGGTCGCCGGTCTGCGGGTGCTCGATGTGGATGACGTCGGCACCGAAATCGCCCAGCACCGTGCCCGCGGCGGGGCCGAACACGAACGTGGCCAGCTCGACGACTTTGAGCCCCTCGAGAAGCGCCCTTTCGCTCATGTCTGGATTGTACGCGACTACGAGTCGCTCCATTCGGCAGGGCTCGAGCCCAGCGGGGCCGCGGGGCGCGCGAAGCGGGCCGGGGTCTCGGAGAGCTCGGCGGCGTGGCGCACGGCGCGCAAGCGGCCGAAGGCGGAGTTCGAGTCCTCGAGCCGGTCTTGCACGTCGTCGAGCCCGGGGTCGGGCGAACGCAGGCCGTCGGCCACGCGGCCCAGGCCATACAGGAAGCGCCCGGTCTGGGCGAGTGACACGCGCACGTGCCAGCTTCCGCCCTCGCGCGCCTGGCGGGCGCGCGCCAGCAGGGCGGCCGCGGCCATGAGCTGGCCCGAGCCGTGGTCGAGCGCCTGGGCCGGCAGCTCCTTGGGGCCTTCGACCCCGGCGGCGGCGCCCTCGGCCTGGTTGAAGCCAGTGGCCGTCTGCACGAGTGAGTCGAAGCCGCGCCGGCCGGCCCACGGGCCGGCGTGCGAGTAGGCCGACAGCGAGACGTACACGATGCCCGGCCGGAGCCCCGCGGCGTCGGCCGGTCCGAAGCCGCGCGCCGCGATCGCGCCCGGGCGGTAGGCCTGCACGAGCACGTCGGCGCGGCGCAAGAGACGAGTCAGTGACTCGCGACCGTCCGCGGTCTCGAGGTCGGCATATGCCGAGCGCTTGCCGCGGCCGGTGTCGATCACGATCCAGGGGAAGAAGGGCAGGCCCGGCGAGGCGATGCGCAGCACGTCGGCGCCGTGCGCGGCCAAGGTGCGGCCGCACACCGGGCCGGCCACGACGCGCGTCAGGTCGAGCACGCGCAGGCCCGCGAGCGGGCGGTCCCCCGGCGGGAACGGGCGCGGGGCCGCGTCGCCGATGCGCTCGATCTCGAACGCGGGCAGCGCCGCCAGCGCGCGCCCCTGCGGGTGCGCGGCCCACTCCTCCGGGCTGCGCATCATCGCCGCCACCGCGCCGGCGCCCGCCGCGGCGGTCTCGAA
>DATKAO010000032.1 GCA_035498015.1 Myxococcota bacterium | reverse complement strand
CTGGGTGTTTCCGTCGTAGTCCCACACGTCGTGCGGGGTGAACTGGAAGTACCACTTCGTGTTGCCCGTCTTCGGGTCGAGCGCCAGCACGGAGTCGGAGTACAGGTTGTCGCCCTTGCGGCCGTCGCCGTCCCAGTCGGGCGCGGGATTGCCGGTGGTCCAGTAGAGTGTGTCGCTCTCGGGATCGTAGGCGCCGTAAGTCCAGGCCGGCGCGCCGCCGCGCTCGTACGAGTCACCCGCCCAGCTGTCTGCGCCGGGCTCACCCTTGCCGGGCACCGTGTACTTGCGCCACACGGCCTTGCCCGTCTTCGCGTCGTAGGCGTCGAAGAAGCCGCGCACGCCGTACTCACCGCCCGCCACGCCGATGATCGCGAGGTCGTGCACGATCAACGGCGCCGACGTCAGGCTGAAGCCGGCCTTGTAGTCGGCGACCGTGATGTCCCAGGCGATCTCGCCGGTCTTGCGGTTGAACGCGATCAGGTGCGCGTCGAGCGTGCCCATGATCACCAGGTCGCCCGCGATGCCCACGCCGCGGTTCGGCGGGCCGCAGCACAGGCGCAGGTTCTCGCCGTTCTTGTGGTCGTAGCGCCAGAGCAGCTCGCCGGTCTTCGCGTCGAGCGCAAACAGCCGGTTGTAAGAGGAAGTCACGTACATGACTCCGCCGTACACCACGGGCGACGCCTCGAACTGACCCGTGGTGCCCGTGGGGAAGGCCCAGGCGACCGAGAGCTTCTTGGCGCTCTCGGGCGTCAGCGCCTTGATCGGCGAGTGGCGGAAGTTGCGGTAGTTCCCGCCGTACTGGATCCAGCGATCCGGCGGAGTCACCGCCACGTTCAGCATGTCCTGAGTCACCGGGCCGGCCGCGCCGCCCACCGGCTTCTCGGCCTTCCAGTGAGTCGGCACCGGCGGCAGCTGGATCTCCGCCGGCTGCTCCCCTTCCGCCGCCGCCGCGACCTGGCCGCAGGCGAACACGAGCGCGAGCCCCCAAATCCATGAGCGCTTGGTCACGACCGAACCCCCTCCCCTTGCATGGGCGAAACACGCCCGCGGGCGCATCGTACAACGCTGCGGCGCGCGCCGCTCCCGTGTGGTGTAGCCTGGACCGAGCGGATGAAGAGGCTGTTCACCGGCACCAGCGGCTTCGCCTACAAGGAATGGAAAGGGTCCTTCTACCCCGAGGACCTGCCCGACGCGAAGATGCTGCACTTCTACGGCGAGCACTTCGGGTCGGTGGAGATCAACAACACCTTCTACCGCATGCCCAGCGAGAAGGTGCTGCGCGACTGGGCCGCGCAGGTGCCCGGTGACTTCCGCTTCGTGCTCAAGGCCTCGCGCCAGATCACGCACATGACCCGGCTGAAGGAGCCACAGCCCGTCGAGTATCTGCAGAAGCAGTCCGAGTCCCTGGGCGAGCGGCGCGGGCCGATCCTGTTCCAGCTGCCGCCGAACATGAAGAAGGACGTAGAGCGGCTGAAGACCTTCCTGGCCCGCGTGCGCCCCGACGTGCGACCCGCGCTCGAGTTCCGCCACGCGAGCTGGTTCGACGAAGACGTGTTCGGGGCGCTGCGCGAGCGCAACGCGGCGCTGTGCATCGCGCACACCGAGGAAGAGGAAGGGGCGGTGCAGACACCCTTCGTGGCGACCGCCGACTGGAGCTACCTGCGCCTGCGCAAGGTGAGCTACGGGCCGGGTGAGCTCGAAAAGTGGGCCGCGCGCATCGCCGAGCCGGCGTGGGGCGACGTGTTCGTGTTCTTCAAGCACGAGGACGAGGGCACGGGTCCGAAGCTCGCGAAGAAATTCGAGTCTCTGTTTCCGACTTTGTAGATCCGTCCAGGCACGCCGCCGCGCGCGGGGCGCTGCGGCGCCCGCAGTGCCCGGGCACACGCCGTGCAATGCGCCCGAGTCATGAGAGAGCTCTTCGTCTCGGGTCTGTTCGTGTGTGCCGTGGTCTGGGCTTCGGGCGCGGCTCACGCCGCCGCGGTGACCGGCGGCGACACCACCTTCACCCTCACGGTCGACAGCAGCGCGCTGGGCGTCGACGTCTCGCCCGTCGGTGACACCACCCCGCTCGGCGGCGGCGCGTTCGTCGTGCCGATCACGGGCGGGGCAGTCACCCAGGACCTCGCGACCGGCTCGATCGAGCACCAGGGCTCGGGCTTCGACTTCGACTTCGGCGGAGTCACCCTGCGCATGACCAACCTGCGCTTCGATCTCTCCGAGATGCAGGTCGACGCCGACCTGTCCGCAGGACCGTTCGCGCTCTCGTTCCAGGTGTTCAACCTGAAGAACTGCGTCGCTGCGGCCGGCGCCGAAGTCCCCTGTACGGGTGCCAGCGGCGCCAGCAACGAGTTCGGGCTGTTCCTGCGCCCCCAGGCCGCGGACCTGCTCGAGAACGACGTGTTCGGCGACCGCGTGTTCGACGACGACGACCAGATCTTCCTGGCTGCCGTCCGCCCGGCCGTGGCGCCCGAGCCCGCCGGAGCGCTGGTCGCGTGCGCGACCGCGGTCAGCCTGGCGCTCCTGATCGTTCGCGCAGCCACCCGGCCACGACGACCGCGAGTGACTTGCGGACCGCCTCGCTCGTCTTCCCGCTCGCCTTCGTGACCTCGAAGGAATGATTCGCGCCCTCGAACTCCCGCAGCGTGACGCGCGGCCCGAGCTTCACGCACAGCGCGCGCACCAGCCCGATCTGGGCCAAGTCGTCACGCGTGCCCTGCAGGAACAGCATGGGCGCGGTCACCGACGCCAGGTGATCGCCGCGCGCGCTCGCGGGCTGCTTCGGCGGGTGCAGGGGGAAGCCCAGAAACACCAGCCCGCGCACGCCCTCGAGGGGCTCTTTCGCGAACGCGTTCGAGGTCATGCGCCCGCCCATGGACTTCCCGCCCGCGAACAGCGGCAGCCCGGGCGCGAGCGCGCGGGCCTCGGCGCACACCGAGCGCACGTAGGCCTCGAGCACGGGCTGCGGGTCGGGCGCCCGCCTACGCAGTTCTGTGTAGGGAAAGTTGAAGCGCAGGGTCGCCACGCCCTGCCCCGCCAGGTCGTCGGCCACGGCGGCGAGGAAGCGGTGGCGCATGTCGGCGCCCGCCCCGTGCGCCAGCACGAGCAGCGCGAACGAGTCGTCGGACCAGTGCAGGATGCCACTCACCGGGCCCTTGCTCCGGTCGCTGGCCAGCCGTATTTCGGGCATCTTCACCGGCTCCCACACCGCTTCGGTCAAGTATTTTGCCGGCTGCCGATGAGATGAAAAGCAAGGTCAGGAGGGCCGCATGCAGAAGATCGTGGCCATGGTGCCGCTGGACGAGCTGGATGAGGTGATGCGGGCGGTGCTCGCACTGCGCGTGCGCTGCCAGATGAGCGCTACCGGCGTGCGCTACGCCGACGGTACAGTCACACACCGGCAGGAGTACCGGGGGGTGTCCTACGAGACTCCCTGGGAGACACGGGCGCGGCTCGAGATCGTGGTCTCGAGCAAGGAGACCGAGAGCGTGCTGGGCACGCTCGCTGGGCTGCTCGACCGCGACCGGAAGAAGGACGAGGCCATCCTGGTGAGCGAGGTCGACGACGCGCTGCGTGTCCGAACGGCGCGCCGCGGCGAGATCGCGTTCTACTAGCCGCCCGCTCAATCCCCGGGGATCGCCCACCGATACGGCCGGGCAACCGTTGTCCGGAGTGTCCTCTTGCGTACCATCCCGT
Source organism: Myxococcota bacterium (assembly GCA_035498015.1). Taxonomy (NCBI): domain Bacteria; kingdom Pseudomonadati; phylum Myxococcota; species Myxococcota bacterium. Next base: position 43,898 of record DATKAO010000032.1, on the reverse strand, counting down.
CGGTAAAGGCTGCGTTCTTCCAGCTCGCGGCAGACGAGGTGGCGCGGCTGCTCGAGTCGGGCCGCCTCGCGCGCGCCGCGCTCGACGAGTACCTGCAGCCGCAGGACTGGCAGTACCTCGGCAAGCGTCATGCGCTCACGAGCTGGATCCCGGTTGCGACCCAGGCGCGGCTGATCGAGGTCCTGGTGGCGCTCGAGGGCGGCGGCAATCCGCAGGAGTACCTGCGCTGCCTGGGCGCCTGCGCGGCCGTGGACCTGCGCAAGGCGGGCGTCTACCAGCAGTTCGAGGCCAAGTCCGCGAAGTGGGGCTCGGGCGTCGGGCGCATCTTCGCGACCTTCGGCGCCGTGGCGTACAACTTCTCGCGCTGGTCTTACGAAGAGGGCTCGGCGGAAGCGCACGGCCGGATCCTGGTCGACGAGGCGCGCGACTTCCCCGAGTGCCTGCGCTTCACCAGCGAAGGCTTCATCACCTACCTGTGGCAGAACGCGCTCGACCGCAAGGGCGTGGCGATCCGCAGCGAGCGAGTCACCCGCGACCGGATCGTATTCACGCTGCTCGAGCTCGACGCCGGCTGACGAGCTCCACGTCGAGCCACGGTGCCGCGCCGGGGTCGTGCGCGAAGCGCGCGCGCAGGGCGGCCTTCACGGCCCGTTCCTCGACGCGCGCCCAGGGCGCGTAGAGCCGGTCGGCCACGCCGCCCAGCACGTCGCCGGCGAGGGCGGTGCGGGTCAGCCCGAACTCGCGGGCCAGTGAGTCGAGCGACGCGAGGCCGAAGCCGTGCAGGTACGGGAAGCCGAGCAGGTTGTTCCAGGCCAGGGCGCGCACCGGCAGCGGGCGCCGGCGCAGCCAGCGCGCGAAGCACGCGCCGTGCGGGAAGCGCAGCAAGAGCCGCCCGCCGGGACGCAGCACGCGCAGCGCCGCCGCCAGAGACTCGCGCGGGCGCGGCAGCTGGTCGAAGGTGTTCCAGATCGCGACCGCGTCGAAGTCGGCGAGCGCCGGCTCGTTCTCGAGCGTGCCGCGCACGAGCGGGAGCCCGAGTCGCCGGCAGATCTCGACCGCCTGCTCACCCGGATCGATGCCGATCGCCTCGAGCCCGGCAGCGCGCGCCTCGGCCAGGAAGCCGCCCACGAAGGAGCCGACCTCGAGCACGCGCGCCCCGCGGCCCAGCTGGGCCGCGAGTGCGCGCGCCTTGGGCCGGAAGAGCGCGCGCTGCGAGGCGATCATCTGCGGCAGGCGCTCCGCCGGGTAGCGGTCGGACTCGTAGGCGCGCAGCACCGCGCCGGCGGCCGGCCGGGGCGAGCGGTACAGGAGCCCGCACGCGCGGCACGCCAGGAGCCGGGTCGGGTAGTCCTGGGTGAAGCTCGCGCGCTCCTCCAGCGCGGCGCGGGAGCGACGAGTGAGCCGCGCGCGGTGGAAGCGCCGGGCGAGCTCGGCCTGCGCAGCGAGCGTCTCGGGGCTCGCGACCTCGTCGGCGGCGAGCTCTCCACAAACCGCGCACGCGACGTCGACCTCGGGCGTGAGCGCAACGGCGGAATCGGCCATTCGCTCCCGGTTCGAGCACGCGCCGTGCCAGTCGCTCGTCCGCCCGCAGTACACTCTGCGCCGTGGCTTCGCCGGACCGCACCGCCCTCGCCGACCGGCTCTTCGAGTCGCGCGCGCGCGGCGACGTCTCCCCCGCCTGGCTCGCCGGGCTCTCGCTCGACGAGGCGCTCGACGTGCAGCTCGCGCTGCTCGAGCGCAAGCTCGCGGCCGGCGAGAAGCTCGCGGGCTGGAAGGTCGGCCTGACCTCGAACCGCGCGCGCACGGCGTTGGGCGTCGACGCGCGGCCGTTCGGGCACGTGCTGGCGAGTCACCTGTTCGCGAGCGGCGCGCGCGTGCCCGCGGCGTCGATCGCCAAGCCGTCGATCGAGCCCGAGCTGTGCTTCGAGATCGGCCGGCGTCTCGCGGGTCCAGGCCTGTCGCGCGACCAGGTGCGGGCGGGGCTTGCGCGCGTGTGCGCGGGCTTCGAGCTGAACGAGCGGCGCGCGGGCTCGACCCGGCCCGACTTCGGCGCCTTCGTCACCGACGGCCTGACCCAGTGGGGCGTGGTGCGCGGCAGCGGGGTGACTCTGGCCGAGGCCGGTGACTTGAACGCCGTGCACTGCGCGCTGCTGCGCGACGGCGAGAAGGTCTACGAAGGCGTGAGCCGCGACGAGCTCGACGACCACCTCGAGTCACTCTCGCGCCTGGCCGCGGTATTGGGCGCGCACGGGCGCGCGCTCGAGCCCGGGCAGGTCGTGATCACGGGCGCCTTCGCGCGCTTCGACGCGGCGGCCGGCCAGCGCTGGCGCGCCGAGTATGGCGGCGTGGGCGAGGTGGAGGTGGGCTTCACGTGACCGAGCTCGCGCTGCGCGGACCGATCGACGTGCTGGTGGTGCTGGGACTCACCCTGCCCGAGATCGCCGAGGGCGAGCTCGACGCGATCCGCGCCGCGGCCCCGCCCGGCTCCACGGTGCGCGTGGCGCCGCGCATGCGCGAGGCGCTCGAGCTGGCCGCGGCGACCGAGGTCATCCTGGGCTTCATCCCCGAGCCGCTGTTCCAGGCGGCGCCCAGGCTGCGTTGGGTGCACGCCATCGCCTCGGGCATGGACGCTTTCCTCTACCCGGCCATGCGTGACTCGGCCGTGGTGCTGACCGGCGAGAAGGGCCTCGTGGGCGGGCACCTGGCCGACACGGGCTTCGGGCTGCTTCTGGCACTCACTCGCCAGATCGCGACCGCGATCCGCATGGGCCCCGAAGGCTGGAACCACCGCGAGAAGATGCGCCGCTCCGAGCTCGAGCTCGAAGGACTCACCATGGGGATCGTGGGCTTCGGCGGCACCGGCCGCGCGTTCGCCCGCCGCGCCGTGGCCTTCGGCATGCGCGTGCTCGCGGTCGACGCCTGGCCCGTGCCCGCCTCCGACGGCGCGAGCGAGGTCTGGGGCCTCGACCGGCTGGACGAGCTCCTGGCCGCGTCGGACGTGGTCGCGATCGGCGCGCCGCTCACGGCCGAGACGCGCGGGCTGTTCGGCGAGAAGGCGTTCGCGAAGCTGAAGCGCGGCGCCTATCTCGTGAACGTGACCCGCGGCGAGATCGTCGATGGCGACGCGCTCGTGGCCGCGCTGCGCGACGGGCGGCTCGGCGGCGCGGCGCTCGACGTGGCGCCGAAGGAGCCGCTGCCCGCCGACCACCCGCTCTGGACGCTGCCCAACGTGGTCATGACGCCGCACACGGCCGGCGCGAGTCAGCTGCGCGCTCCGCGCAATGTGGCCCGCTTCTGCGAGAACCTGCGCCGCGCGCAGCGCGGCGAGCCGCTGGTGGGCGTGGTCGACAAACGCCTGGGCTACTAGGAAGGAGACACGGTGCGCTACTACTCGTGCGACTCTCACCTGGTCGAGGCGCGCGAGGTCTTCACGGGCCTCGAGCCGCGCTTCGGCACGCGCGCCCCCCAAGTGATTCGAGACTGGAAGGGGAACCGCGGCGACTGGCTGCTGCTTCCCGGGGTGCCGCCGATTCCGATCGGGCGGCTGGGCATCGCGGGTCACCGGCTCGACGACCCCGCCACCGACGAGCTGATCGCGCGCGGCTACGACGGCCTGAACCCGGGCGTGCGCGACCCCGCCAAGCGTCTCGACGAGCAGGCGCGCGACGGCATCTGCGGCGAGGTCATGTACCCCAGCCTCAACATGTTCACCTACGCGTCGCCCGAGCAGGACGTGGCGCGCGCCGTGTTCGAGCGCCACAACGACTGGGTGACCGACTACTGCGCGGTGGCGCCCGAACGGCTGATCGGGATCGGGTGTCTCCCGATCCCCGACGTCGACGCGTCGCTCGCGGAGATGGAGCGCGCGGCGCGCCGGGGCGTGCGCGGCTTCATGATCCCCGCCCACGTGTCTCCCGACCGGCCCTACTGTCACCCCGACTACGACCGCTTCTGGGCCGCCGCACAGGCCATGGACCTGCCGCTCACCATGCACATCTTCGTGGGCACCTCGTGGGACGGTGGCATGCCGGCGCACTGGGGCACGCCGGCGGGCACGATCAAGGGCTACACGCTCGCCTTCACCACCGCGGTGAACACCATGATCGACCTGATCTGCGGCGGCGTGGTCGAGCGCTTCCCGCGGCTCAAGCTCGTGATCTCCGAGTTCGAGACCGGCTGGGTCGCGCACGTGGTCCACCGACTCGACCACGCGACCTACCGCACGCCGCGCTTCGCCGTGGACTATCTCACCATGAAGCCGAGTGAGTACTTCCACCGCAACTTCCACGTGACCTTCGAAGACGACGAGATCGGCGTGCGCACGCGCCACGAGATCGGCCTGCGCAACCTGGTCTGGGGCAACGACTACCCGCATCACGACGCGATCTGGCCCAACTCCATGCACGTGCTCGAGCGCGTGATGGCCGGCGTGCCGAAAGCCGAGATCGAGCAGATGTGCTTCAAGACCGCGACCGAGCTGTACCGGGTCGATCTGTCGAAGCTGCCGGCGTGAGGCGCGCGATCTCGGGCTCAGTCACTCGCGCCCGCGCGAGTCACTCGAGGCCTGGGAGAGATTCGCCTCGGCGAAGCGCGTGGCCGGGCCCTGCCCCTACCGTCGGGTCAGTCGCGGCCGAGCCGGGGGGACCCGCCCCTGCCCGGGTCGGATCTCCAGCAGTCACCCCTGGTTGGGCCGCGACTTGCCGGTCGAGGCGACTACACCCGCAATCCAATCCGTCCACCCGGTCGTACAGATTGTGATTGGCATCACGCGTGAGAATGGGTATGTTTCGCCCGATGAAGCGAGCTCGAATTCTTAGATACGGCGCCGTCTTCGCCGTGACCTCCTGCCTGCTGGCCGGCGGCGTGCATGCCGGATCGATCTCGCCCGGTCAGGGCGTCGACCTGAAGATCACCCAGGACCTGCAGGGTTCGGACTCGTTGCGGCTCGTCCTGCAGGCACAGCTCAGCTCTGCGCTCGGCGGAAACCCCCAGACGAATGGGACGATCCAGGGGATTCTCGACCAGCTGAAGTCGAGCCGCCCCGTGCACCTCCCCGCCAATCCCGGTGGCTTCTTCGCCGGCCTGATCGGCGGCGGCAAGCCCGGCCCCATCACGATCGGCCTTCCGGGCGTGAACCCGATTCCGGAGCCCCGCACCTGGGTGCTCTACGCGCTGGCGGCCGTGCTCGGCGCCTGGGTGGTTCGCAAGGAGCTGCGCACCACGCGCTAGCTCCCCTCGCCCCTCGGCGTCGCGCTAGGCTCTGCGCATGAGCCCGAGCCCGCGCAGCGTCCGCTGGGAGACCCTCACCAAGAGGCAGTTCGACGCGATCGACCGCGCGCAGGCCGTGGTGGTCGTGACCTGCTCGCCGATGGAGGTGCACGGTCCGCACCTGCCGCTCGGCGCCGACTGTCTCGAAGGCGCGGGCCTGGCCGAGCGCGCGCTCGCCTTCCTGCCCGAGCGCCACCGCGGGCGCAGCTTCCTGCGCCTGCCGTTCGTGTGGGCCGCGTGCGACGCCGTGCCGCAGCCGGGCACGGTGTCGTTCCGGCCCTCGACCACGATCGCGTTCCTGCGCGACATGGGCGAGTCACTCGCGCGCCAGGGCTTCCAGAACGTGCTGGTCTCGAACTTCCACGGCAGCCCGCGCCACTTCCTGGCCATCGAAACGGCGTGCCACCGGGTGTCGCGCGCGCGCGGGATCCGCATGGTGTCGATCTTCTCGCTCATGCTGACCCGGCTGGGCGTGCGCGGCTCGGAGCTCGGCGACGTGCTCGGACACCTGGAGGGCGTGGTGAAGGCGGACCTGGCCGGAGACACCCACGCCGGCTTCGTCGAGACTTCGCAGCTCCTGGCGCTCCATCCCGAGTGGGTCGACCCCGAGTACAAGTCGCTTCCGCGGCGCACGGCGGAGATCTGGCTGGGCGAGCGCGGGCGAGCGCCGGCCGGTGGCGTGCTGGGCGGGCTGCGCACCGGGATCGAGTATTTCCGCGAGGAGACTTACTCGGGCGCGCCCGCCGGGGCATCGGCCGAGGTCGGCGAGCGCATCCTCGACACCTTGGCCGGCCGCGCGGCCGAGGCCGTCGCCGAGCTCCTCGACGGCACGCTGCCGGCCGAGAAATGGCATTCGCCGTTCTGGCGCCTGCGCCACCTGTTCGTGAACCGCGCCGCCGTGCGCCTGGCCGACTGGGCGCTGGGCGTGTCGCGCGCCTAGTGAGTCGGCCGGAGCGTCTTCTCGAACTGCGAGACCGCCAGCTCCAGGTTGAACACCAGGCCGTGCCGGCCGAGTGAGTCCCCGAGCGGCGAGCGCTTCACCACCGCCAGCACCTCGGGGTTCAGCGCGGCCAGCCACAGCTCGACTCCCGCCTTGCGCGCCTTGGGCTCGGCCTCGACCAGCATCTTCATCGCCGTGTACTCGATGTCGACGAGCGCGCTGCAATCGAGCACCACCACCGACGGATGCTGCGCCTCGATCAGCGCCAGGATCTTGTCGGCCACGCGCTGCGCGTTGGCGAAGAACAGCCGTCCCTCGAGCCGCAGCAGGAGCAGCCCCGGGAACGTTTCGTCGTCGGGATGCTCGGAAGTGAGTGGCCGGAACACGTCGGTGCCGCGCTTGCGGCCGACCACGTACACGGGCGGGTCCCAGGTCTGGTGCGCGAGCGAGAGCAGCGAGGCGATCACCGCCACCACGATCCCCTGCAGAGTGCCCAAGAGCGCCACACCGGCGAACGCGATCAGCGCCCACCAGAACTCGGTTCTGCGCACGCGCGCGATCGCGCGGAACTCGGCCGGCTTGATCAGAGTCACCGAGTACACCACGACCACCGCCGCCAGCACCGCATTGGGCATCTGCGCGATCACCGGCGCCAGCAAGAGCAGCGCGCCCAGGGCGGTCGCGGCAGTCACCAGCTCGGCGACCTGCGTGCGCGCGCCGGCCAGGCGATTCACCGCGGTCTGGGTCGTGCCGCCGCCCGCGGGCATGCCGCCGAACAGACCGCCCGCCGCGTTCGCCAGCCCCAGCGCGAGCAGCTCGCGATTGGGCTGCGGCCGCGGCTCGTCGGGATGCGCGAAGGCGCGCGCGGCGGCGATGCTCTCGGTGAAGCTCATGAGCGCAATGCCGATCGCGCCCGGCCACATGCGCAGCGCGAGCTCGGGGTGCGGCAGCGTCAGCACGGGCAGGTCGCGCGGAACGTCACCCACGGTCGAGACACTCAAGCCCAGCCAATGCGAGGCCGCGATCCCGACCGCGATCGCGATCAGCGGCACCGGCGAGCGCGGCGCGAAGCGCTCGAGCGCGAACATCAGCGCGAGCACCGCCAGCGAGAGCCCCAGCGTGGGCGTCGAGATCTGAGACAGCTGCTGCGCGACCGACCACAGGTCGCGCAGGAACGCCGTCTTCTCGATGTGGATCCCGAGCAGCTTGGGCAGCTGATCGGCCACGATCACGAGCCCGACACCCGACTTGAAGCCCGCGAGCACGGGATCGGAGATGAAGTTCGCCACGAACCCCAGCCGCAAGAGCCCCGCGCCGAAGAGCATCGCGCCCACCAGGACCGCGAGCGTGGTCGTGGCCTGCGCGAGCTGCGCCGCGTCGCCGCCCGGCACCACGGCGCGCAGGCCGGCGAACACCAGGATCGCGATCGTGGTCGTGGTCGACACGCTGAGCGGGCGCGAAGTGCCGAGCGCCGCGTAGACCAGCGGCGGCAGGAGCACCGTGTAGAGCCCGACCGCGACCGGCAGACCGGCGATGGTGGCGAAGGCCATCGCCTTGGGAATCACGACGGCGGCGGCGACCACGCCCGCGGTGAGGTCCGCCGCGAGCCATTCCCTGCGGTAACCGGGCATGTCGCCAGCATACGCCGACCGTGACCTACTGGAACGGACACATCCCCTGCGCCCCCGCCTCGCATGGGAGCGGGCAGCTCGCGCACTTGGGGCCAGCGGGCCGGCCGGCCAAGAGCTTGAAGCGGGCGGTATCCGCGGCGTTGATGTTGTTCACGCCGTCCGTGTTCTGGCCGAGGTTCAGGTCGAAGACGGCGCAGGGCACCGTGTGACTCGTGCCGCAGGTGTCCGTCGTGCGGTCGCGGCCTGCCGAGGCCTTGTACTGCGCCGTGTCGGCGGCGTTCAGGTTCCCGCCCTGGCTCGTGCCCGGGAAGTCCCCGTCGCACGGGTTGCCGAAGCCGTCGCCGTCGTCGTCGCGCTGGCCGCCGGTGAGCGTGGCCCAAGGGTTGCTGGCGAGGAACGTCGCCGGGACCCTCGGGTTGGCGACGAGCGTGCAGTTGTCGCAGGCATCGCCCACGCCGTCGCCGTCGCTGTCGGCTTGGATCGGGCCGGGGTTCGAGACGGTCGGGCAGTTGTCCAATGCGTCGATCACGCCGTCGCCGTCGGTGTCACCGCCTGCGCGAACATCCATTTCGCCGGGTGAGTTGCCCGGCGGCGAGTACCAGGGGGTGGTGGGGAACAGCGGGTGATGAGTGAGGATCCGCCAGCGCCAGTGACACACGCCGCCCAACGGACAGCTCGACGGGGTCGTCAGGTCGAAGCCGCCGACTCCGGTCGAGCTCGCGCCGGAGGTGACCAGACCGGTGCCGTCGAAGGGCGTCGCGAGCGGCTTCGTCTCGAGCTGCAGTCGCACGAGCGCACGCCCCGCTGCGCTGCGCAGGTGGCTCTGCACGTCGAACTCCATCCCGTCGACCTCGGGGTGAGTCGTGCCCAGGAAGGCGATCGGCGTCGACGAGAGCGCGCGGCGCATGCGCTGCGGCCTGGGTGAGCCGAGCGCTCCACCTCCGAAGTGGACGAACACGCTCCCGTGGGGGTTCACCAGCTGGTCGAGCTGATACGAGCTGACGATCGCGTCTGCAAGACCGTCGCCGTTCACGTCGAGGTTCAGGGCCACGCCCAGACCGTAGTGATCCCCTGCCGACGCGATCGCCGGCAGCTCGGCCGCGAAGTTGCCAGCGAGTCCGCTCGGGCCGCCGAGATACACTCGGGCAATGCCCTGGTTGCTCGCCGCTCCGTCCGCGCCGACGATCAGATCGCCGTACCCGTCCCCGTTCACGTCTCCGCCGCCGCCGATCGCGGTGCCGAAGCGGGCGCCGCTCGCCGGGCCGTCGATCTCCGTCGCTGCGCTCGTGCTCACGCCTCCGGGCTGGCCCAGGAACACCCGCATCACTCCCTGCGAAGCCCCGAGCGGGCCGGTCCACTGCGGCTCGCCGAACGCCACGTCGGCATAGCCGTCGCCATTCACGTCGCCCGCGGAGGCGACGGCGAAGCCGCTGCCGTGCGCAAAGCCGGTCAGTATGGCTGCGGGCGTGGCCGCGAGCCCGCCGGCCTGGCCGAGATACACCTTGGCCTGCACCACTGTACCGGTCACGGCGTCCGCCTCACCCACGATGACGTCGCTGCGGCCGTCGCGGTTGACATCGCCAGCGCCCGCGACGCGAATCCCCAAGAGCTGGTGCGCGTCGGTGCCCGACTGAGTCCAAGCGGGAGTCGGCACGACACCGACCGGTGTCGCCGCGCCCAGGAACAGATAGACCTTGCCGAGGAACGGGACCCCGCCGACGGAGGCGTTGGGTGCGCCCACGATGAAATCTCCGAGGCCGTCGCCGTTCACGTCCCCGGCTGCCCCGACCGAGGTCCCGAGCTGATCGCCCGCGGCTTCGCCCAGGAAGGTGAAGCTCGGCGTCGCCGCGAGACCCGCCGGTCCCCCGAGATACACCTGGATGCGTCCCACGTCCGAGACCGTGGCGCCCTGTACGGTGCTGTCCCAGCCTGAGGCACTCACCACCACGTCGTCGTAGCCGTCGCCGTTCAGGTCGTTCACGCCGGTGACTTGCGAGCCCTGGAAAGCCGCCTGCTGACCGCTCTGCCACGAAGCGGGCTCGCTCGGCTGCGGCCCGCAGGCAGGACCGCACGCGCCGCCATACACGACGTGAAAGCGCCCGCCATTGCTGGCCAGCGATTCGCCGATCAGATAGTCGCTGTAGCCGTCGCCGTTGATGTCGCCGCCCGACCCGATGCTGGCCCCGTACGCGGTGCCGGCGGCCGAGCTGAAATACCCTGCGGATCGACCATTCGGGTAGCTCCCCCCGAGATAGACGCTGACCGTTGCGCCGCTGGCGGTGGACGTCGAGACCGTTGCAATGTCGCCGAAGCCGTCGCCGTTCAGGTCGCCCGCCCCAGTGGCCCAGGTCTTGAGCAAGCCGAGGGAGCCCGGGCGCGATTCGTCGGCTGTTGGAGGTACCACCGGCCCGGTTCCTGCGCGGCCGAAGGAGACCGACACCACCAAGCCCGATCCCGAGCCATAGACCAGGTCCGCGACTCCGTCTCCGTTCACGTCGACCGCGGAGACGGGATCGGAAGAGACCGTGCCCGGAGCGCTGGTGTCGAACGCCCAGATCTCCGCGGGCCCTGGTGGCGATGCGCCGCCCGCGAGCAGCCGGAAGTGACCGCCTCCGGTCGCGATCAGGTCGGCGTATCCGTCGGCGTTGGTATCTCCCGCTGCACTGACCGCTTGACCGAGCTGCGAGGCCCCGGAAGCGCTGCCGAGCCACTGGTAGTCCGCGTTGGCGAGGGTTCCCGGCGCGCGGGCTTGGAATGCCGCCTGGCCGAAGTACACCAGAACGGCGCCGCCAGTCGGGACGGAGGGAGCGCCGACGGCGAGGTCGTCGAAGCCATCGCCATTGATGTCTCCAGCCCCCGCCACGGACCAGCCCAACGTCGGGCCACTCGCCGTCCAAGCCGCGCCCGCTTCACTGCCGCCGCTCGACGCCGCGAAGGTCGGCCCACCGAGCCAGACCCAGGCGTGGCCTCCTGTGCCACTCAGGAGGCCCGGATCTCCGACGACGAAGTCACCGTAGCCGTCATGATTGAGATCTCCCGCGGGAGAGACCGAGTACGCCACGTTGACGTTACCCCCGACCGTACCGCTCAGGTGGGCAACCCAATCGGGCAGCAAGGCGGGCGCCATGAGCCCGCCGTCCGGCGCCGTGCCGAGATCGGTTCGCCCGAACCAGACGTAGATGCTGCCGGGCGCGCTCGACCCCGACGGAAGATCGCCCCCGCTCTCCACCACGATCAGGTCGTCGATGCCATCGCCGTTCAGGTCACCGGCGCAGGTTGCCCCCGAGCCGAACAACGCGGCCGCTGACCCCAAGGCCTCCCAGTCCGGGACGGCCGCCACCCCGCCCGGCCCGCCGAGATACACGCGCACGTCCCCCAGGACAGCGACGACGAGATCGCTGTAGCCATCGCCGTTCAGATCGCCCCCGGCGGAGACTTGAGTGACCTGGGTGGGCTCCGCCAGGGTCGCGCTCGGGGTCGGCGCCAGCCCGGCGTGGGCTTGGAGCGAAGCGAATGACAGCGTGATTCCGGCCCACCACGAGACCGTGGACCGGCCCGTGAAAGACGTCACGCCTGGATCCTACTCCCGGGGCTCCTTCCGAGTCACGAACTTCCCGGGCCCCACCGGCCGGGCGCTCTTCGTGTGATTCGTGTCTCTCGAGCCTTGGGGCTCAGGGTTTCGCCGACTCTGGCTGCACGGTCAGCTCTTTGCCCGGCTTCTGGTGCGCCTTCGCCTTGTCCTCGGTCTCGACCTCGAGCTGCATCAGGCGGTCGCGCTTGGCCTTCTGGTCGGCGTCGAGGGCGACGTTGCCGAAGGTGAGCTCGCGCTCGATGCGCTGCTCGCGGCCGTCGCTCGCCACCGCGATGACCTCGATCTGGTTGGGCCCCGAGATGAAGGGAACGAGCGCCGACCAGGCGCCGTGCTCGTCGCGGTTGAGCTCGAGCGCGGGAGCGCCCGTGGTCTTGTTCGCGACGCGCAGCTCCTTGAGCGAGCGGAACTCGATCTGCTTCAGCAGCGGGGCGAGGTTCTTCACGTCCTTCACGGCGTGATACTCGCCGTGAGTCACCGTGGCCACGGGCTCGATCTCGCGGCCTTCGTCCTCGGCGGCGGAGCCGATCGCGAAGATGTGCACGCGAATGTCGTGGTTCGCGAGCGAGCGCGCGGCGCGGCGGGCCGCCGGCACGGCGCGGTACGCGGGCAGGGTCGGCAGGCCGTCCGTCAACACCACGGCGTGCTTGGTCGCGTGCGCGCGCGGCTTGCTGTCGGCGCTCTTCGTGCCGAGCAGCTCGATCGCCGCGCGCAGCAGCCCTGCGGCCAGGTCGGTCCCGCCTTCGGGCGCGACCAGCATCCGCTCCGCGAGCGCGTCGCGGATCTCCTGGTAGTCCGAGGTGAGTGGCGCATCGGTCGAGGCGTGCGACGAGTAGGGGCTCTCGTCGCCGGCGAAGCTCACGATGCCGACGCGCGTGGTGCGCGGGTCGAAGCCGTCGAGCAGTGACTCGACCGACGCGACCTCGGCGCCCAGGATGCTGTCGGCGCGCGAGACCCTCATGCCGGGCAGGTGCGCGATCCAGCTCGAGCGGCCGCCCAGGCCCGAGGGCTCCGCCGTGCTGCCCGACGTGTCGAGCACGAAGATCACGTCGAACAGCTCGAGCTCGCCCTGGAAGGCGAACGCGGTGCCCGACAGGAACCCGACGCCCGGCTGTCCCGACGGGCGACGCACCACGTCGACGGTGTCGAGCGTGAGCTTGATCTCGGGGCCCGCGGCGTTGGCGGGAGCGGGAGCGTCGGCGTTGGCCGCGGAGCAGATCGCTGCCACGAGCAGCAGCGGCGCAGCCAGCGCCCCGGGGGTGAAGCGCATGCCGACAGTGTATCGCCGCGGCGGCGAAAGCGCGCGCCTTCACTTCACGAGCGCGAGCTTAACCTTGCCCTCACCCAGGGTCAGAGTGACTCCCTGCGTGTCGGAAACGAGCCGGACCTCGACGCCCTTCGCGTTGGTCATGGCGACGCCCGCTCCGCCTTCACCGAGCGTGCGCCCGCCCTTCACGGCCCAGTAGTCGCCCTCGAAGTCGTCGAGGCTCGCCAGGTGGTAGATCCCCCCTTTGGCGGTCACGGAGTTGAAGCCCAGCGCGATGATCGACAAGCCGTCCATCGTGACGCCGTAGGTCTTGCCCTGATACTCGAGCGAGCCGCGGCCCCACGAGTAGCCCACGCCCGCGGCGAGTGACTTCGCCGAGATCTCCAGGGTGGCGTCGGGCTGCGGCGCGGGAGTTCCGGGCCCTTCAGGCAGCGGCGGAACGACCGGCGAGGGCACCGCACAGGAGATTGCGCTCGCGAGCACGAGGCCGAGCGCGAGCGCCGAGAGGGTGGAGCGCATGCCGAGAGTGTACGCTCCGCAGGTCTTGCGGCCATTCGCGCCACTCATGCTCGCGCTCGCCTGCGCCCTGCCCGTCCGCGCCGAAGACGCCGCCGAGTCGCCGTGGTGGAGCTTGCACGCGCAGCTCACCAACGTGACCCAGCTCCAGCCGGCGTTCCACTCACCCTATGAAGGCGCGAACAGCCTCGACCCCGACACGCACGCGAAAGAGACGGTCGATGCGACGCTGTTCGCGGGCCTGCGCCTGTGGCGCGGCGCGGCCGTGTATGCGAACCCCGAGATCGACCAGGGCTTCGGCCTGTCCGACACACTCGGCGTGGCGGGCTTCCCAAGCGGCGAGGCGTACAAGGTCGGGCAGAACGCGCCCTACTTCCGGCTGCCCCGCGCCTTCTTCCGGCAGGTGATCGACCTGGGCGGCGAAGCCGAGGAAGTCCCGCCCGGCCCCAACGAAGTCGGCGGGACTCACACTCGAGACCATCTCACGCTCACCGCCGGCAAGCTCAGCGCGGTCGACCTGTTCGACACCAACCGCTACGCGCACGACCCGCACGCCGACTTCCTGAACTGGGCGATCATCGACTCCGGCGCGTTCGACTACGCGGCCGACGCCTGGGGCTACACGTACGGCATGGCGGCGGAGTGGACCCAGTCGTGGTGGACGTTCCGCGGCGGCGTGTTCGACATGTCCGAGGTCCCGAACAGCAAGCACCTCGACCGCGGCTTCTCGCAGGTCGAGTTCCTGCTCGAGCTCGAAGAGCGTCACACGCTGTTCGGCCACGCGGGCGAGCTGAAGCTGCTCGGCTTCCTGAACCGCGCGCGCATGGCCAGCTACCGCGACGCGGTGGCGCTCGGCGCCGCGACCGCCTCCACGCCCGACGTCGCGCTGGTGCGCCAGCGCCAGGAGCGCCTGGGGATCGCGCTGAACGTGGAGCAGGAAGTCACCGCCGGTCTGGGCGTGTTTCTCCGGCTCAGCTCCGACGACGGGCGCAAGGAGGCCTTCGAGTTCACCGAGATCAACCGCTCGGCGGCCGCGGGGCTGTCACTCAGCGGGAGTCTCTGGGGCCGCCCCGACGACACGTTCGGCCTGGCCGCCGTAGTGAACGGCATCTCGGGCGGCGCGCGCGACTACTTCGCGGCGGGGGGCCTGGGCATCCTGATCGGCGACGGCCGCCTCCCGCACTACGGGGCGGAGAGCATCGTCGAGACCTGGTACTCGTTCCGCGTGGCGAGCTGGCTGTCGCTCGGGCTCGACTACCAGCTGATCCAGAACCCGGCCTACAACCGCGACCGCGGCCCGGTGTCGGTGATCGGGCTGCGGGTCCACCTGGAACGCTGAGTCACTGGACCATCAACAGCCTCTGCGCCTCCTTCTCCAGGTCCAGGTAGAGACAGGGCCGATCCTACCCGGGATCCGCGCTCACGGATGCACGTCATTTCCGCTGGACTACGACCTCGAGATACTCGCTCGGCACCACCATCGTGCCGTCGTCGGCGCGGTTGAAGCGCGACACCAGGGCCAGGATGTCGTCGCGCAACGCCGTCTGACCTTGGGGCGAGAGCGCGGCGAAGGCCTTGAGCGTGGGGCCGTAGAAGGTCTTGAACACGTCGAGGAAGTGCTCGGGCGAGCGGTAGCGGAACGCGAACCAGCGCGAGGTCGCGTCGATCGCGCGCGCCGCCGGGCCGAACATCTCCTGGAGCCGGGGGCGCGTGCCCCAGAGCGCGGGTGACTTCGCTCCCGCCGGGGGCGGCACGTGCTTGCCGATGGTCTTGAAGAGCTGGCCGATGAAGCCTTCGGGCGTCCAGTTCGCGAGCCCGATCTGGCCGCCGGGCCGACACACGCGCGCCAGCTCGGCCGCGGCCTTGTCCTGGTCGGGCGTGAACATGACTCCGAAGGTCGAGAGCACCACGTCGAAGCTGGCGTCGGCGAATGGCAGCGCCTCGGCGTCGGCTTCGCGGAACTCGATCGGCAGGTGCTCGGCGGCGGCGCGCTCGCGTCCGCGCTCGAGCAGCGCCGGTACGTAGTCGGTCGAAGTCACCTCGCAGAAGCGGCGCGCGGCGGCGAGCGACGCGTTGCCGTTGCCGGCCGCGACGTCGAGCACGCGCAGGCCCGCACGCAGGTCGAGCGCCTCGCACAGCGATTCGCCCACGATCTGCAGCGTGGTGCCCACGATCGCGTAGTCGCCGGACGACCACGCGCCGTGCTGGCGCGTCTTCACGGCCGCGAGGTCCAGGGGAGCGGGCGCGGATGCCGGCACTTGGCCGACCTGGGAAGTGGATGTCACCATGATCGAAGCCTCCTGTTCAGGTGCAGGAAACATCGACCCCGCGCGTGGTTGCGCGCGTGGGAGCCGGCGTGGAAAAGCCAGTGGAAATCGAAGTGCGGCTGCTCGGACCGTTCGCGATCACGCGCGGCGGCGTTGCGCTCGAGCTGCCGGCCTCGCGCAAGGTGCGCGCGCTGTTCGCGTACCTGGCGCTCGCGCCCCGCGCGCAGACGCGCGGGCAGCTGTGCGACCTGTTGTGGGACGTGCCCAACGACCCGCGCGGGGAGCTGCGCTGGTGTCTGTCGAAGATCCGCAAGCTCGTCGACGATCCGGGGCGGCGGCGCGTGGATGCCGAGGACGACGCGATCCGGCTGGACCTGTCGGACTGCGGGGTCGACGCGCTCGACGTGGCGGACGCGGTGCAGGAAGGGCTCGAGTCACTGCCGGTGGAGCGACTGCGCGCGCTCGCCGCGCAGGTGGAGGGTGAGTTTCTCGAGGGGCTCGAGCTGGACGGAAGCCCCGCGTTCGCCGCCTGGCTCGCCGGGCAGCGCCGGCGCTTCCGCGGCTGTCACACGGCGCTGCTCGAGCATCTGGTGCGCGCCGCGCCCGGCGACGACCCCTTCCCCGAGCTCGAGAAGTGGCTCGAGCTGGCGCCGTTCGACCGCCGCGCCCACGAGGCGCTGCTCGCGGCGCTGGTGAAGGAGGGCCGGGCCGGCGAGGCCGAGGAGCACCTGGCGGCGACCGCGCGCCGCTTCGAGGCCGAGGGCTTCGACCCGGCGCCGCTGCGCGACGCGTGGCGGGCGGCACGGGTGCGGGTGCGAGCGGACGCAGCCACGCCGGAGACGCCGCCGAGCGCCGCACGCCGCGCCTCGGTCGCGGTGCTGGCCTTCTCGGAAGACGGCAGCCCCGGCGGCGCCGCCGACGGCCTGACTCACGACGTGATCACGCGGCTCGCCAAGCTGCGCAGCCTGTTCGTGATTGCCGAAGGCTCGGTTTTCGCGCTGCGCGACCGGCGCGTGGCGCCGGAAGAGGCCGCACGCATGCTCGACGTGGACTACGCGGTGAGCGGCTCGCTGCGCCGGCTGGGCCGGCGCTTCCGAGTCACTGCCGAGCTCAGCGAGACGCGCAGCGCGCGCGTGGTCTGGGCCGAGGAGTTCGACCTCGCGGGCGACGAGGCCTTCGCGGTGATCGACGAGATCGGGAACCGCATCGTCGCATCGGTCGCGAGCGAGATCGAGAGCGCCGAGCGCAACCGCGCGATCCTGCGCCCCCCCAGCTCACTCGACGCCTGGGAGGCGCACCACCGCGGCCTCTGGCACATGTACCGCTTCAACCGCGACGACAACGCCCGCGCGCGCAGCTTCTTCGAGACCGCGATCCGGCTCGATCCCACGTTCTCGCGCGCGCACGCCGCGCTCTCGTTCACGCACTTCCAGAACGTCTTCCAGGGCTGGTCCGAGCGCGCGCCCGAGATCGAGCGCGCCTACGCCGCCGCCGGCCAGAGCCTGCTGGCCGACGACCGCGACCCGGCCGCGCACTGCGCCATGGGCCGCGCGCTCTGGCTGCGCGGGAGTCATGGCCACGCCATCGCCGAGCTCGAGGCCTCGATCGAGCTCAGCCCGAACTTCGCGACCGGTCACTACGCGCTGGCCTTCGTGCACTCGCAGTCGGGCGATGCGAAGGCCGCGATCGAGCTCTCGGACCACTCGCGCCTGCTCTCGCCGTTCGACCCGCTGCTCTTCGCCATGCTGGGCGCGCGCGCGATGGCGCTCGCGCGCCTGGGCCGCGCGGAAGAGGCCGCGGAGTGGGCCACGCGCGCCAGCATGCGGCCGAACGCGCACGAGCACATCTTCGGGATCGCGGCCTACTGTCTCGCGCTGGCGGGCCGGCTCGACGAGGCGCGCGCGCAGCTCGCGCTGATTCGCCGCACGCGCCCCGGCTACGGCATCGAGGACTTTCTGTCCGCGATGCACTTCTCGGCCGAAGGCGCCGCGCTGTTCCGCGGTGCCGCCGGGCGGCTGTGACTCACTTCGCCGCCGGCGCGGCCTTCTGCTCGATGACCGGGATCTTCTCCGCCAGCTCGTAGCGCAGCAGCGCGTCGATCTTGTTCTCGAGCTGGTAGAAGCGGGCCACGGTGCGCCCGGAGACCACCTTCGAGAACTCCGGGATGTAGCTCTGGCGCACCTTGTTGCGCTCGGCCTCCGCGGCGAGATACTCCTTCATCAGCTCGACCGCGCGCTCGTCCTTGAGCTCGGCGTAGTGCGAGGTGTACTCCGCGACCAGCGCGACCACCTTGTCGGAGATCGGGTTCAGCTCGCCCTGGTACTTGTCGTAGATCGGCCAGAAGCCCTTGGCCTCTTCGGCGCTCAGGTCCAGGTTCACGGCCACGAACGCCTTGCGGTTCGCGCGGATGGTCTCGAGCAGGATCGACTGCTGACTCTGCGTGGTGTCGGCGGCGAAGGCCGCGCCCGACAGCGAGAGTGACAGGATTGCCGCCAGCCAGAGACGCGATTGAGTCATGTTCGTCCTCGTTTTTCGAGCTTGGTGAACCCTATCATGAACCAACGACGAACCCACAAGGAGCTCAGGCATGAATCTTCGGAGTGGAGCGAGCGGCTTGCTCGTGCTCGTGGCCGCTCTCCTCGGTCCGGCAGCGCGGGCGCAATCACCCGGTCCCGACGAGGTCCGCGTCACGGGCTGCGTCTCGAAGGGAACCGAGGTCAACTGCTGGGTGCTGACCGACGAACGCGGCATCAGCTACAGCTTCACGGGCACTCCCGCGCAAGCGAACCAGTGTGTCGAGGTGACCGGCACGCGGGCGCAGGGCTTCTGCATGCAGGGAACTCAGCTCGCGCTGAAGAAGCTCGTGCCGAGTGACCGCGACTGCTGCAAGATCGCGCCGAAGAAGTAGTCAGCTCCCCGCCTCGAGCGTCTTCTGCAGTCTGCGCATGCCCTCGAGCCAGCGCTCGAGGTCGTTGGTCTTGTTGTTCATCCACTTCTGCGCGATCGGATCGGTGAGGATCAGGAAGCGCTCGGCGTCGACGGCCTCGACGACCATCTCCGCGACCTCCTCCGGCTCCTTGATCGGCCCGGCCGCATTGCGCGCGAAGGCGGAGTCCACGTCGCCGAGCATGGGCGTGCGCACGCCGAGCGGAGCCAGGAGCGACACGCGGATGCCTTTGTCGTGGTAGGTGATCGAGAGCCACTCGGCGAGCCCCACCACGGCGTGCTTGGTGACTGCGTAGGTCAGGTTGCCCTGACTCGTGAGGATGCCCGCCATCGAAGCGGTGTGGACGAGATAGCCCGAGCGGCGCGCGAGCATGCCGGGCAGGACGGCGCGCAGCGCGTAGACGTGGCTCATCACGTTGATCTGCCACTGTGAATCCCAGACCGAGATCGGCGTCTTCAGCGGGTCGCCGCCCGTGGCGACGCCGGCGTTGTTGAACAGGAGGTCGATCGGTCCGAGCGACTTCTCGGCCTGCGCGATCATCGCGGTCACCTCGGCCTCGCGCCCGAGGTCGCACGGGAGCGCGAGACCGCCGATCTCCTTGGCCACGGCCCGGGCGCCGTCGGCGTTCACGTCGACGACGGCCACGCGCGCGCCGCGCTTCGCGAACGCCCGCGCGCTGGCCGCGCCGATGCCGCTCGCGGCGCCAGTGATCACGGTGACCTTGTTCTCGAGCTTCATGACGCAACGCTCCTCATCTGGCGGGCGGTGGCGAGCGCCGCGACCGCGGTCACCGCCTCGACCGCCATGGCGACACCGATCTGTGGCAGGAAGCCGTCGAGCGCGATCCCGAGCAGTCGGCCGCCGATGATGCCGAGCATGATCAGCGCCACCGCCTCGAGATAGCCGGGCTCCCGCCGCCACAGGCCGAGCAGCAACAGCAAGCCGACCGCGAAGAACGCACCGCCGGTGTCTCCGCGCATGTGACTGAACGCGGCCGGGCTTCCGAGCGAGATCCCGGACTCGGCGCTCATCGGAACGGGCGTGAACACCCAGCGCAGCGCGAACGGAAACGCGAGCACGACGCCCAGGAGGCCGGTCAACCAGCGGGGAATTCTCTCTGCCATGGACACAGGCTACCGCAACGAGGACTCAGCCTGCCGAGAGCCACGCCTCCGCCTCGCCCCGTTCCGCGAACACCCGGAACGCCGGATGGCGCCGGAGCTCGAGCACGAACTCCGCGAAGCGCGCTCCCCGGTCCACGTCGGGCGCGACCACGGCCGCGACACGGAGCTGGTAGTTCACGAGCTTCTGCACGAACTCACCCGCGAAGCGCGTGCGCAGGTCGAAGAACTCCGCCGGCAGCAAACGCTCGCCGATCAGGAAGGCCTGCGTGTCCCACTCGTAGCCCGCCTCGACCAGGCGCAGCGCGTCCTCGACCCGCACGATCGGCTCCGACCACTCGACGAAGTGACCGGTCACGCTCAGTGCCCCGCCGCTCCCGCCCCGTTCCCGGGCCGGCGCAGCAGCAGGAACGTGGGCAGGAACGCTGCGGCCAGGAAGGCGAGCAGGCGGTAGATGTCGTTGTAGGCCATGAGCGCCGCCTGCTGCTGGATCATGTGGTAGACCATGCCGAAGCCCTCGAGCTGGTGAGTCACCATGCCGCCGAGCAAGTCCCAGTGCGGCGCGCCCGGCAGCAGCCGGCCGGGGTGCGACATCTGCCAGGCGTCCCAGCCGGTGAAGTGCTGGCCGAGATAGGCTTGGTGGACCTGCGAGCGACTCACCAAGAGGTTGCTCACCACCGAGATGCCGATCGCGGAGCCCGTGTTGCGCATCATGTTGTAGAGACTCGCCGCGTAGCCCATGCGCTCACGCTCCACGCAGGCCAGCGTGCTCGCCGACAGCGTGGGGAAGATGAGGCCGCCCGCGAGGCCCGAGAAGAAGATCGGCACCATGACCTCGCGCGAGCTCACGCCCAACGTCCACTCACTCATCGCCCAGAGCGAGGCGGCGAACAGCCCGAAGCCCACGCCCACGAGCCAGCGCGTGTCGAAACGCAGGCGCGCGAGCTGGCCGATGAACAGCATGCCGAGGAACGTGCCCACGCCGCGCGGCACGAGCGCCAGCCCCGCGCGCCAGGCGGAATAGCCCAGCAGGTCCTGAAAGAACAGCGGGTTCAGCAGGTTCGCGCCGTAGACCACCAGCACCATCACGCTGATGATCGCGACCGACACGTTGAAGGTGGGAATGCGCAGGATCGTGAGGTCGAGGATCGGATCCGAGAAGCGCAGCTCGTGCACCACCAGCACCACGAGCGCGACCACCGCGATGGCCGTGAACGCGCATACCCAGGGCGCCGCGAACCATTCGGCGCGCTGGCCGCGGTCGAGCACGATCTGCAGCAGACCGAGCCCGAGCACGAGACACACGATGCCCAGCACGTCGACGCGGCGCGGGGAGCTGCGCGTCTTGCGCAGATACTCGGGGTCTTCGACGAACATCATCACCATCACCGCCGCGAGCGCGCCGGTCGGGAGGTTGATGTAGAAGTTCCAGCGCCAGCTCCAGTTGTCGGTGATCCAGCCGCCGAGCGTCGGGCCGAGCATGGGCGCCACCATCAGCCCCACGCCCCACATGGCCATGGCCACCCCCTGCTCCTCGGGCGGGAAGGTCTCCATCAGGATCGCCTGAGACGAGGGAATCATCGCCGCGCCCGCCACGCCCTGCAGCACGCGGAACGCCACGATCTGGCCGAGTGACTGCGCGGCGCCGCACAGAGCCGACGCGATCACGAACACCACGACCGAAGTCACGAAGTAGCGCTTGCGGCCGAAGCGCGCCGAGATCCAGCCGGTGAGCGGGATCATCACGCCGTTGGCCACGATGTAGCTCGTGAGCACCCAGGTGATCTCGTCGGTGCTCGCCGAGAAGCTGCCCTGCAGGTGAGGCAGGGCCACGTTCACGATCGAGGTGTCGAGGATCTCGAGCGTGGCGCCGAGCATGACCGCGATCGTCACCAGCCACTTGCGGCTGGCGGCCGGGTCGCGGCCCTCGACCGCCCCCGTGGCGGCTGCCGGTCCTGCCTGCATGAGGCTTGAAAATAACTGACGCGTCAGTTATCAACAAGGCATGCCCAGAGTCGCCGCAAGCAAACGCGAGGAGTACGCCGAGGCCCGCCGCGAGCAGATCCTCGAGGCCGCCCTCAAGGTGTTCTCGAGCGGCGGCTTCGCCGAGACCAAGATGGACGCGGTGGCCGACACGGTCGGCGTCTCGAAAGCCTGTCTCTACACGTACTTCCCCACCAAAGATGCGCTCCTCCAGGAGCTGGTCCAGCGCTTCAGCTTGCTGCCCGAGCTGTCGGAGCTGATCGACGGGGTGCGCGCGCTGCCTGCCGAGCGCGGCATCCCTACCCTGGTGGGGGCGATCTGGCCGCGCATCCGCGAGCGGCGCGAGCTGGCGCGGGTCTTGGTGCGCGAGGTCCAGAGCGTGCCCGAGCGCGCCCGGCTCTACGCCCAGCGTGTGCGGATGCCGGCCTACCAGGCGCTCGCCGACTACCTCGAGTCGCGCATGGCGCGCGGTGAGCTTTCGACCGCCGACCCGTGGGCCAGCGCGCAGTGCCTGTTCGGAATGCTCTGGTCGTTCCTGCTCTCGCAGGAGCTCATGGGCGAGCGCGAGCTGCACCCCATGTCGGACGATGACGTGGTGTCGGTGATCTCGAACTTGTTTCTGCGCGGCGCGCTCGCGCGAGGGCGGTCATGACCCTGGAGCGATTCACTCCGAAGTCGCTGCGCGGCCTTTCGCGCCGAATGAGGATCGTGGTCCTGGTGGCGCTCGTCGCCCTGCCCCTCGCCCTCTCGTTCGGCGTCCGCTGGCTGGCGTTCGCGCGCGCGCATGCGTCCACCGACGACGCCTACGTGGACGGCGGCACCGCCACGGTGACTCCGCGCATCGAGGGCACGGTGATCTCGGTCGGGGTCGGCAGCAACTGGTCGGTCGAGCCGGGCCAGCCCCTGGTGCAGCTCGACCCGCGCGACTTCCAAGTGAAGCTCGACGAGGCGCAGGCGCGGCTCGAGCGCGCGCGCCAGACCGTCGACCAGCTCCACGCCGAGTACGGGGCTGCCGTGTCTGCCCTCGCGCTCTCGGACGAAAAGCTCCACCAGGCCGAGCTCGACTTCGCGCGCGCCGAGAAGCTCACGAAGGCGGGCGTGAACTCGCGCGAGAGCTACGACCACGCGAGCACCGCGCTGCGCGTCGCGCGCGCGGACCGCGACCTGTCCGAGCACCGCGTGCAGCAGGCCTCCGCAGCGCTCGGCGCCGCGCCCGACGCCGCCGATCCCTACGACACGCCGCTCGTGCACGAGGCCGAGGCCGCGGTCGCGGCCGCCAAGCTCGACCTGTCGTACACCGAGATCCGCGCGCCGCTCGCCGGCACCGTGATCAACAAGCACGTCGAGGTGGGCGACCGCGTGCAGTCCGGGCAGCCGCTCATGAACCTGGTGCCGCCGCCGTCGGAGCTGTACGTGACTGCCAACTTCAAGGAGACCCAGCTCGAAGACCTGCGCGTGGGCCAGGCCGCCGAGGTCCGAGCCGACATCTACCCCGGCACGGTCTTCCACGCCCACGTCGACTCACTCGCCATGGGCACCGGCGCCGCCTTCGCGCTGCTGCCGCCCGAGAACGCCACGGGCAACTGGGTGAAGGTGGTGCAGCGCGTGCCGGTGAAGCTCGTGCTCGACACACCGCGCCCCGCCGACAAGCCGCTGCGCATGGGACTCTCGGTCGAGGCCGTGGTCGACGTGCGCGACACCCACGGTCCGCTGCTCGCCTCGCAGGGCCAGGAAGAGCTCCGGCAGCAGACCCGGGAGTGACTCCCGCCGCGGCTCAGCGGCCGCGCGGCGCGTAGGCCTGCGGCAAGGCCAGCTTCACCGGCCAGCCCGCCTGGAAGGCGTCGGTCGCGGCGACGCCGTTCGCCACCGCCACGCGGTCGGCGTCCCAGGTCGAGCTCGTGCGCTTGGCGATCGCGGCCGGTGTCTCGCCTGCGCGCGCCGGCCGCACTCGCAGCCGTGACTCGCGGATCGACTGGCGCTCCTTCGCGGACAGCGCGCGGAAGCTGCCTGCCGTGCTGCGGAACACGCGGCCGTACTGCTTGGCGGTCGAGTCCGCACTCTGGCCCACCACGCCATAGACGGTCTTCTGGAGCTCGATCAGCGTGATCACGTTGACCTGGCCCCGCCCCGAGAGCGTGGTGCGCGCCGCGGGCAGGCCATTCACCCGGATGCGCTCGAAGCTCAAGTCGCTCTGCTTCTCGGTCAGCTCCTTCAACACCTGATCGAGGCTCGAGTCCTGCGCGGCCAGGTGGAGCACGACCGCCGCGTCTTTCGACGGGCTGATCGCGCCCACGGACTCGTTCGTGTTCTGCGTGGTCCAGCCGGCCGGGAAGTCGAGCGCGAAGCCGAGGTCGGGGTGCAGGAAGCGCTCGTTCTGGAACACGCCCTGGGCCGGGTCCTCACCGACCACGAGCCCGTCGAGCCGAGTCACGAACGCGCTCCGGCCCGCCGCGATCGGACTCGACGCGGCGCGAGTCAGCGTGGGCGCGCGCTCCTCGAGCCGCGCCACGCGATCCGGAGTGAGCGGGTGACTGTCGAGGAAGTGGAAGGTCCGCTTCTCGCCCGGTTGCAGCGCGAAGTCGCGGTCGAGCGTGTGCAGGAAGCGCGCGAGCGCGGCGGGGTCGTAGCCCGCCTTGGCCGCGAGTGCCTGACCGATCTCGTCGGCATCGTGCTCCTGCTCGCGGCTGTACGGCGCGATCACGAGCCCGTTCGTGATCATCTCCCCCGTGCCCGCCACGGCGCTGCCGAGCATGGGGCTCACGATGCCGACCGCGAAGCCCGCGAGACCGGTCGCGATCGTCACGGGCGCGGTCGCGACCGCCGCCCCGATGCGCTTCACCGAGTGGCGCGCGGTCACGTGCGCCATCTCGTGCCCGATCACGCCCGCGAGCTCGTCCTCCGAGTTCGTCAGCACGAGCAGCCCGCGCGTCACGTACACGTGCCCGCCCGGCAGCGCGAACGCGTTGGGCTCGCGCGTGTCGACCACCTCGAACGTCCAGGGGCCCTCGGGCCGCTCCGACACGGCCACGAGCTTCGCGCCGAGCGCGCGCACGTAGGCCACGAGCGCGGGATCGCGCACGAAGCCCATCTGCTCCTCGACCTTCTTGGCCTCCTCGTCGCCGAGCTGCTGTTCGCCGGACTGCGTGATGCAGCCCGCCAGCGCCAGGGCCAACGCCGCGCTCACGATGGCGCGCCGGATGCTCACTCGATTGCCCGCGCACATCAAGGCAACACGACCGTCCTGCACTCGATGCCCGAGAACTCCACGGCGTTGAGACCGACGTCGGGAAAGAAGTCCCCGTCCGAATCGTACTTGCCCGTGCCCTTGAACTCCGAAGGGTCGCCGACCCAGACGGCCGTCAAATCATTCGCGTTGCCGAGCATCGAGTGGACGAAGACCCCGATCTCGAGCATGCCGTCGGATTTCCTGCGGTAGATCGATCCGCTGAACGGCGCAGACGGCCCGCTCCCGCTCAGATAGACCCCGGCGACCGAGTGCGCTTTGCCCTTGGGCGGCACGCTGACGCCCGAGAACACGAAGCGGTTGGGGTTCTTGAGATCGTCCGTCACGCACACGTCGCGGCCGAACGCGGGCGCAGCCCAGAGGGCCATCAGCGCCAGGGCTGTGGCGATTCGAGACATGACTCCCTCCCTCGATTCGAGCCTGAGCATGATATATTGCCGGTGCCAGTACGAGGTGCGCTGATGATGAGCACGGAAAGAACTCGCAGCTAGAGACTGCCCCGTTCCCTTTCCTCTCACTCGAAGGCGGCTCCCATGGCATTCCTGCGCAACCGCGCGGTCAATTGGCTCAACTTCCACGCGGGCATCCGCTCCCTGGCCGAAGGCATGGGCGGACTGTTCGTGCTGATCTATCTGCTGCGTGCGGGCTTCTCGATCCCCGCGAGTCTGTGCGCGATGGCGCTCATCGTCGCCGGCCGGTTCGCGATCCGGCCGGCGGTCCTGCCCTTCGCGCGCGGACTCGGGCTGCGGCCCGCGATCATCGCGGGCAACCTGGTGATGGCGATCGAGTATCCACTGCTGGCGCGGGTGCACGGCGTCGACGAGTCACTGCTGGTCTACTGTCTGGTGGCCGCGCTCGGCGGCACCTTCTACTGGACCTCGCAGCACGCCTACTACGCGGCGGTGGGGGACAGCGAGCACCGCGGCCACCAGATCAGCGCGGGCATGGCGCTGGGCACGGTGGTGGGCATCGTCGCGCCGCTGGCCGGCGCCTGGCTGCTCACCGCGTTCGGCCCCACGGTGGCGTTCGGCACGGTGGGAGCGGTGCAGGCGCTGGCGGCCCTGCCCTTGTTCGCGCTGCCGCAAGTCACCATCCCCGAGCGCGCGCCCGGCGCACTCCGGGAGTCACTGCCCGGCTTGTGGCTGTTCATGAGCGACGGCTGGTTCGCGGTCTCCTTCCAGATGCTGTGGCAGATCGCGCTCTTCCTGTCGCTCGGCTCCAACCTCGCCGCCTACGGCGGCGCGATGGCGCTGGCCGCGCTCGTGGGGGCGGTGAGCGGCTTGTTCCTCGGCCGGCACATCGACGCGGGTCACTGGCGTCACGGCGTGTCGATCGCGTTCACGGTGGTCTCGGCGACTCTGCTCACGCGCGCGGTGAGCCTCACCACGCCGTGGCTCGCCGTGTCGGCCAACGCGCTGGGCGCGGTGGCTCTGTGCCTGCTCGTGCCGGTGCAGATGGTGCCGGTCTACAACCTGGCCAAGCTCTCGCCGTGCACGCTGCGCTTCCACATCGCCGCCGAAGGCGGCTGGGACGTGGGCTGCTGCGCGGGCTGTCTCACCGCGGCGGGGCTGGTCGGGCTGGGCGCGCCGCTCGGCGCGGTCATGCTGCTCGGGTTCGTGGGCGTGACGGCGATGGTGCTCCTGCTGGGCCGCTACTACGCGCGGCTGTCCGCGGAGGGTCACTCGGCCGCGACGTGAGCCCCTTTGTCGGCGACCGAGCGGCGCATCAAGAGCAGGAGCGGCACCAGCACGACCGAGACGACCGCCAGGATCACGAACACGTCGAAGAACGCGAGTGACAGCGCCTGCCGCTGGCGCAGGCGGGCCAGCGCCTCGAGCGCGAGCTGGCTCGAGAGCGGCGCGTCGCCGGTCTGCTGCATGAAGAACTCCTGCGCGCGCCGTAGCCAGTCGGCGAGCGCCGGGTTCAGCGCGTCGAGACCATCGCCCAGCCGCAGCGTGTGGAACTGCTCGCGGCGCTGCTGGATGATCTGCGCGAGCGACGTCCCGACGCTGCCGCCCTCGTTGCGCAAGAGCGCAAGCAGCCCCACCGCCGCGCCCCGCGTCTCCTTGGGCAGATAGAGGAAGGCCGCCACGTTCAACGGCGGGAAGCACATGGACAGACCGGCAACCACGACCAGCCGCCGCCACACCACGTGCCACGGGCCGACGTCGAGCGTGAGCTGTCCCAGCCAGAAGTTGCCCACGGCCAGCAGGATCACGCCCGCGCTCATCAGGTAGCGCGCGTCGACTCCGCGCTGCAGGAGCGTGCCCGAGACCACCAGCATGACGACGGCCGCGAGCCCGGCCGGCGACAGCACCAGCCCCGAGGTGGTGGCGTCGTAGCCGAAGAGTGACTGCAGCAGCGCCGGGAGCGTCACCGTGTTGGCGTAGAGCACGCCGAACAGCACGAAGATGATCATGCAGCAGGAGCGGAAGTTCCGGTCGGCGAGCGTCCGCAGGTTCACCAGCGGGTTCGCGACGCGCAGCTCGCGCCAGACCAGCCCGCCCAGCCCGAGCACGAACAACGCCAGCAGCGTCTGGATCCGGAGGAAGGGATCTCCCAGCCAGTCCCACTCCTGCCCCTTGCTGAGCAGGATCTCCCAGGAAATCATCGTCACGGCCAGCAGCACGAGCCCCGGCGTGTCGAACGGCCGGCGCTGGCTGCGGCTGCGCTCGCGCTCCGCCACGAGATACTCGGGGTCCCGGACCAGCCTGCGGCAGGTCAGGAACGCGAACAGACCCACCGGCACGTTCAGGTAGAAGATCCACTCCCAGCCGTAGTTGTCGGTGATGTATCCGCCCAGCGTCGGTCCGAACACCGGCGCCAGCAGCGCGGCCACGCCGAACACGGTCTGCGCGGCGCCCTGCTTCTCGACCGGGAAGGCGTCGAGCAGGATCGCCTGACTCGAGGGCTGGAGCCCGCCGCCGGCCAGGCCCTGCAATACGCGCGCGCCGATCAGGAAGCCCAGGCTCGGGGCCATGCCGCACAGCGCCGACGCGATCGTGAACACCGCGATCGACGTCAGGAAGTAGTTGCGCCGGCCCAGGCGCGCGGCCAGCCAGCCCGAGATGGGCAGCACGATCGCGTTGGCGGCGAGGTAGCTCGTGATCACCCACTCACTGTCCGTGGCCGGCGACGAGAGCCCTCCGGAGATGTAGCGCAGCGCCACGTTGGCGATGGTCGTGTCCAGCACCTCCATGAAGGTGGGCACGACGACGGCCGCCGCGACGAGCCAGGGGTTCACTGTCCGGTCTTTGCAGCCTCGGGGGCGGCGAGATAGGGCTGCAGCACCTGCCCCGCGTGGGGTCCGGTCGGTGTCTCGTGCACGTGCACGCGCGGCGTGACCGAGAGACCCACGAAGAGCGGCGTCTGATTGGGGTCGTAGTCGACCAGGTCGATGCGCACCGGCAGCCGCTGCACCACCTTCACGAAGTTGCCCGTGGCGTTCTCGGGCGGGAGCAGCGCCAGCGTCGCGCCCGTGCCGTTGGCGAAGCCGCTGATGCGGCCCTGGAAGCGCTTCGCGCTGCCGTACATGTCGACGTCGAGGTCCACCGGCTGGCCGATGCGCAGCGAGGCGAGCTGGGTCTCCTTGAAGTTGGCATCGACCCAGATCTCGGAGAGCGAGCGCAGCGCCATGAGTGACTGACCTTCGACGATGTTGTTGCCCGGGTTCACGCTGCGGCGCGTGACCACGCCGTCGATCTCCGCCACCACGTCGCAGTAGCGCAGGCGCAGCTGCGCCTCGTCGAGGTTGCGCTGCGCCTCCCCCACCTTGGCCTCGGCCTGCTTCACGGCGGGGGCGCTGCGGACCAGCGCTTCGAGAATGCGGTCGACGTTGCCGTCGGGGTCGCGGCGGTAGAACTCGGCGAGCATCTCCTCGGGAGTGACGTTGAAGGGCTGCACCACGCCCAGCCGCGACGCGACCTGCATCAGCTTGCCCTGCGCCTCCTTCACCTTCGAGTAGGTCTGCTGCAAGTCACGCGGAACCGAAGCCAGGTCCTCACCCGGCGGCGGCTGCGGCGAGAGGCCCAGGCCCACGCGCACCTGGTACACCTCCTGCTGCGCGCGCTCGACCTCGGCCTGCGCCACGCGGCGCGCCTCGTTCGCGTTGTCGAACTGCTGGCGGCTGGCGGCGTCGGCCTTCACCAGAGCCTCCGCGCGCTTGTAGTCGACCTCCACGCGCGCCAGGGTGGCCTTCTTCGACTCGAGCGTGGCGATCTTGGCGTGGAGCAGCGCGACCTGGTCGTTCACGTTCTCGCCGGCACGCTGCAGCGTGTAACGCAGGCTGCGCGCGTCAGCGGCCAGGCCTCGTGTCTGCGCCAGCATGGCGTCGAAGTTGGCCTGCGCCGAGGTCACGGCCGCTTGCGCGATCGAGACCCGCACCTCGTACGGCTCCTTGTCGAGCGCCACCAAGAGGTCGCCCTTGTGCACGCGGTTGTTGTCGTCGACCAGCACCCGGGCCACCTGACCCGGCACGCGCGCCGCCACGTAGGTCACGTGGCCACTCACGTAGGCGTCGTCGGTCGAGACCGTGGTGAAGGCGCGGTAGAGGCGCGGCACGAGCAGGAAGAGCGCCACCAGGGCAGCGAGCGCCGAGCCGGCGAGCACGCCCGGACGACGGGAGAGCGCTCTCGCGGGCGGGGGCGCCGGGTGGGGGTCGGTTTTGGGGGCCGTTTCCTCGCTCGCGGGCATGGTCGATCACCTCTCCGAAGTCCGGTTTTACCCCTCCGGCGAGGTTCATTGCCACAGCTAGAATCGCAGCATGCGCACGCCCGACTACCGCGAAGTCTCGCTCTGGTTCGACACACTGCCCGAAGGCGCGGTCCAGCCGCGCGCGCCGCTCGAGGGCGACGCGGACTTCGACGTGGCGATCGTGGGCGCGGGCTACTCGGGGCTGTGGACCGCGTACTACCTGAAGCGCCTGCGCCCCGAGCTGCGCATCGGGATCGTCGAGTCCGAGGTCGCCGGATACGGCGCCTCGGGTCGCAACGGCGGCTGGTGCGTCGGTCTCCTGGCCGGGGTCGAGGGCCTGATGCACCGGCCGGAGCGTCGCGCCGACGGGCTCGCGCTGCAGCGCGAGATGTACGCCACGGTCGACGAGGTCGGCCGCGTGGCGGCGGCGGAAGGCATCGACTGCCACTTTCGCAAGGGCGGCTCGGCGCGAGTCGCAGTGACCCGGGCCGAAGAGCGCGACCTGCGCAAGCTCAGCGACTCACTCGCGGACTGGTTCGGGAGCGAGAACTTCCGCTGGCTCGAGCCGGACGAGGCCGCGACTCACGTGCGGCTCGCCGGGGGCCGCGGCGGCATGTACACGCCGCACTGCGCGGCGCTCCACCCCGCCCGGCTGGCGCGCGGTCTCGCCGAGTGTGTCGAGCGCCTGGGCGTGCGCATCTTCGAGGGGTCTCCGGTGCTCCGGCTCGAGCCCGGCTTCGCGCAGACCGCGCGCGGCACCGTGCGCGCGCCGCTCGTGGTGCGCGCCACCGAGGGCTACACCCCCGAGCTGCCCGGTCACCACCGCGCGCTCCTGCCGATGCATTCGTGGATGCTCGCGACCGAGCCGCTGCCCGACTCGGTGTGGAAGGAGATCGGGCTGCCGAACGCCGAAACCTTCGGCGACGGCCGGCGCGTGACGACCTACGGCCAGCGCACGGCCGACGGCCGGCTCGCGTTCGGCGGCTGCGGGACCTACCGCTACGGCTCGCGCATCCTGCGCGACTTCCCGGTGACTCACGAGAACTTCGCCGAGCTCGAGCGCATCGTGCGCGCGCTCCTGCCTCCGCTCGGCGACGCGCGCATCACGCATCGTTGGGCGGGAACGCTGGGCGTCCCGCGCAACCTGCAGACGCGCGTGGGGCTCGACCGCGCGCGCGGGCTGGGCTGGATCGGCGGCTACTTCGGCGAGGGCGTCGCAGCCTCGAACCTGGCCGGCCACACGCTCGCCGAGCTGATCGCGGGTGCAGACACCGAACGCACGAAGCTCGCGCTGGTCGGCGCGCCCTCGCGCGCGTGGGAGCCGGAGCCGCTGCGCTGGCTCGCGGTGCGCGGCGCGCTGGGCGCGGCAGCGGCCGCCGACCGCGCCTCCTCGGCCGGGCACGCCGCCCGCTTCGCGGACCGCTGGCTCGCCAAGCTCGCAGTCCGCTAGCGACTCAGTCACCAGCCATGCCCTACCCCGACGCGATCAACGACCTGCCCCGGGCGATCCAGCTCGCGCTCGCGCCCGTGTTCCTGCTGACCGGCATCGCCGGCATGCTGAACGTGATGACCGGCCGGCTCTCGCGGATCGTCGACCGCGGCCGCGCACTCACCGAGGGCCGCCCGGGCGTGGCGCCGACGGCCGACGTCGAGCGCGAGCTGGTCGACTTGGAGCGGCGCAGACGCTGCGTGGGCATCGCCATCACCGCGTGCACGGTGGCCGCCCTGTTGCTGTGCACGGTGATCGCGTCGCTGTTTCTCGAGTACATGATCGGGGCGCCGCTCCACTGGCTCGTGGGCGGGCTGTTCACCGGCTCGACCCTGGCGCTCGTCGTCGGCCTGGCGTTCTTCCTGCGCGAGGTGCACCTGGCGACGCGTCGCACCCGGCTCTGGACCGCGCCGAAGAACTAGTCGCGCGGCTCTAGTATCCTTGTGCCTGCGATCCAGCAGACGAAGGAGACCCCCGTGGCCGGACTCGAGAACCCCGACGAGCTGTTCGACCTGCGCATGTCCGAGGGCGCGAAGCCGCTGCTCGCGCGCGTCAAGGAATTCGTGAAGAAGGAGGTCGAGCCGATCACCTACGAGTTCTTCCGGCTGGGCGCGAACCGCGCCGAGCGCTGGTCGTGGGCGCCGGGTCAGCTGGAGCTGCTCGACTCAGTCAAGGCCAAGGCCAAGAAGCAGGGCCTGTGGAACTTCTTCCTGCCCGACGCCGACACCGGCGAGGGCCTGAAGAACCTGGACTACGCGTACATCGCCTCCGAGCTGGGCAAGAACCCCCTGGCGTCGGAGTGTCTCAACTGCTCGGCGCCCGACACGGGCAACATGGAGGTGCTCGAGCGCGTGGGCACGCCCGAGCAGAAGAAGCGCTGGCTCGAGCCGCTGCTGCAGGGCGAGATTCGCTCCGCGTACGCCATGACCGAGCCCGACCTGGCCTCTTCCGACGCGAAGAACATCTCGTGTCAGGCCGTGCTCGAGGGCAATCAGTGGGTGATCAACGGCGAGAAGTACTACATCTCGGGCGTCGGTGACCCGCGCTGCAAGATCATGATCGTGATGGTGCAGACCAGCCCCGACGCGCCGCCGCATCTGCGCCAGTCACAGATCCTGGTCCCGACCGACGCGCCGGGCTTCGAGATCCTGGGCCCCATGCACGTGTTCGGCAAAGACGACGCGCCGCACGGTC
Organism: Myxococcota bacterium; assembly: GCA_035498015.1. Classification (NCBI taxonomy): domain Bacteria; kingdom Pseudomonadati; phylum Myxococcota; species Myxococcota bacterium. The sequence continues at coordinate 11,750 of DATKAO010000032.1, read as the reverse complement.
ACATGCACATCCGCTTCACCGACTGCCGCGTACCGAAAGAGAACATGCTGCTCGGCGAAGGCCGCGGCTTCGAGATCTCGCAGGTGCGCCTGGGCCCGGGCCGCATCCACCACTGCATGCGCTCGATCGGCGCCGCCGAGCGCGCGATCGAGCTCATGGCCAAACGCGGACTCACTCGGCAGGCGTTCGGCAAGCGCCTGTCCGACCTGGGCAAGAACACCGAGGTGATCGCGCGCGCCCGCGTCGAGATCGAGGCCATGCGCATGATGGTGCTGAAGGCCGCGAAGGCCATGGACGTGCTCGGCAACCAGGCGGCGCGCGTGTGGGTGAGCGCGATCAAGGCCATGGTGCCCGAGCGCGTGTGCAAGATCATCGACGAGGCGATCCAGATCCACGGCGCGACCGGTGTCTCGCAGTGGACGCCGCTCGCCGACATGTACGCGAGTCAGCGCACGCTGCGCCTGGCGGACGGCCCCGACGAGGTGCACTGGTTCGTCGTCGGCCGCGCCGAGCTGGCGCGCTGGGTCGAGCAAGGCGCGAGTCAGTACGACCCGAAGACCGCCTACATGTCGCTGCCGAAGGATGGCAACCCCTCGGGCAAGGTGTTCAGCGGACCGTAGGCCTACTGCGCGAGGTGCGCGATCGCGTAGCGCAGGGGCTCCGGTGAGATCCGGATCAGGCCCGTGAGGGGCTGTTCGAGCTCGAGGATCAGGAACACTGCGGCCGCGACCGAGAGCGCGCACAGGAACAGGATGGTCAGCACCGTCCCGTTGGGCGGCGCGAACATGCCGAAGCTCACGAACGTGATCGACAGCCAGAAGACCACGATCACGAGCAAGGCGTGCGGCACCGAACCGTGCGTGTCACCGAAGGCGAGCCAGCGCGACGCCAACAGTGACTCGGCGGTCTCCTCGGCGCGGCCCTGGAGCCAGCGCTGGTCATCGGTCTTGGGAGTCAGGCCGTGCAGGGCCGCGACCAGCTGCTCGAGCTCGGCCCCGCCCTGGACCGGGTCGAAATCGGCGACCGCATCGCCACTCGGGGGCCAGACCCGCTCGACCCGTGCCGCGAGTGCGTCGTGCAGGGCCTTGCGCACGGGAGCCGTCTCCGGCCCGTAGCGCGCCAGGATCCGATCGAGCGACAGAACCTCGGCCGAGATCCGCCGCACGTCCTGATCCGACGCGTCGAAGGTGGACTTGGCCGATGCGGTCACGAGGCCGAGGATCAGCGCGGTCATGGTCGCGATCAGCGCGATGCCCACGTTCACGGTGCTCTTCGACGCCTCGTTCAGGTGATGGGCCGGCAAGGCCGCGCCCAGCAGCATGCCCGCGAGCGCACCCCCGAAGGTGCACGCCCAGACCCCCCCAGCCGCCGCAAGCGGACTCACGGCGACGCAGTCTACCTCCAGCGCCATGCGCGTGCGTGGCTCACATACCGGAGAGATCGAACGGCCGCTCCGACCACGGCTCGTCGACCACGCGCCCGTCGCGCGCGACCCAGAGCCGGTCGTCGAAGAGCGGGCCGCCCTCGCCTTTGCGCGCATGCGCGGGAATGAACTGGATCACCCACGAGCGGCGCGGGCCGCTGCTCGGGTTCGCGCCCGCGCGGTGCATGGTGAGTGACGAGAACACACCGACCTCGCCCGCGCCCAGCACCAGGGGCTCGCCCCGCTCGTCGCCGTCGTAGCCGATCTGGAAGAAGCCGCCCGTGTCGCGATGCGGCCGGGGTCCGGCGTGGTGACTGCCGGGCTGGATCCAGAGACAGCCGTTCTCGAGCGTCATCGCGTCGAGCGCGAGCGTCGTGGTGACATACTCGGCGGGCACGACCTCGCCGTAGCCGTTGTCCTGGTGCCAGGGTGTCTCCGAGCCGGTGCCCGGCGGCTTCGACACCGCCTGGTCCCAGTACAGCCGCACGTCGGGGCCGAGCAGGTCGACTAGCGGCTCGACCAGTGCGCGCGAGCTCGCGTAGCGGCGCAGCACGGGATCGCGCAGCTGGAGCAGCGGGCCGTACTCGAACTTCGACTTGCCGAGCTCCCCGATGCGCATGGGGCTCGCGAGCGCCGCGTCGTAGGCGGCGCCGATCTCCGCCAGCTCGCTGTCGCTCCACACGCGGCCGAGCTTGAAGTAGCCCTGCTCGCGGAATGCCGCCTTCTGCGCGTGGCTGAGCTTCAACGCCCTTCCGTCTTGAGCCGCGTGGTGTCGAAGTACTTCAGCGACTCCGCCGCGCCGAAGGTCTGCGCGTTCGCGCTGTAGAACAGGAACAGGTTCGAGAGCTGGTCGCGAACGTTCACGACCATCGAGGCCGCCATGTGATTCACGCGCTTGCCCCGGTCGCCCGCGATGCCGGTGTGCTCGCTCCAGCGGCCGACGTACCAGGTGAGTCGGAACGGCTTGCCCTCGCGGTCCCACGAGAGACCCATCAGCGGCGAGAAGGTCTCCTTGTCGTACCAGAGGATGCGCCGGCTGTAGGGGTGCGAGGGGCTCTTGGGCACCTGCTCGAGCTTCACGGCCACGCGCTTCTGCCAGGTCTCGCCCACGAACGGCAGCGCCCGGTAGGGGCCCCACTTGCAGGCCAGGAACTGCGCGTCGTTGCCGAGCTGGGCGATCTCGTTGGCGTTCCAGCCCGAGACGTTCAGCGGGAAGCACTTGCGCTGCGAGTCCATGGCCGCCAGCACCGTCTGGTCGCCCTGGTACTTCCAGTCGTGCTCCCAGATGTGACCCGAGAACAGATACAGGTCCTCGAACGTGAAGTCCGTGCCGAAGAGTGAGTCGGCGCGCTCGGTGGCCGAGATCCGCCGCACTCGGCGCAGCTGCGGAATGTAGGCCCAGGCGTCGTCGTCGCGCTCGAGCGCGTTCTTGTAGCGGTACACGAGGAAGCGCTGCCCGCGAATGTCGAAGGGCGCCGCGGTCTCGTTGTACTCGGCGTACTCGAGGTCGGTATTGGGCACGAGGTCGGTGGTCTGCGGCAGGAGATCGGCGCGGTGACTGAAGTAGGTCCGGCGGTACTGGCCCTGCGCGATCTTCCAGGTGTTGTCGCCCTTCCCGCGCCAGTAGCTCTGCCCGGTGTGCGGCATGTGAGTCCCGCCCGCCTGCCAGCGGTAGTTGAAATCCCAGGCCAGCTTGAGCGCGACCTGCGGGTCGTCGGCGCTGAGGTCGCACTTGTGCTCGGTCGCCGCCTTGGCCCACTCCGAGAACGGGAAGGGCTGGCCGGCGGTGTAGTTCAAGAGCTCCCCGCGCGGCCCGATCTTCGCCTGGCAGGCGTAGCGGACGGTCGCGTCGACGTACTTCACGTCGGGCGTGAAGGACTCCGTGGCCACGATCTTCATCTCGAGCTCGGGGAAGTTCTGGATCGTGTACTGGACCAGCTCGTCGGGAATCAGCCCGTGCACCGCGCTCGCGTTCGCGGCGGTGATCACGTCCCCCGCCTTCACCTCGGCGTGGCTCACCCGCGCGATCGCGAGCAGCGCCAGTCCGAGCAGCAAGAGCGACGTGATCCGCATGAATCTCCCCCCTCGTTTCATTGTAGCGGGGTCACGAGCGCCGCGCGGCCTGCTAAGCTCGGCCGATCATGTCTACACCTATGAGAATTCTGCGAGCGACGACGCTGGCCGCTGCGATCCTGACGACCGCTGTCACGGGCCGCGCAGATGACTCGCTCGCGGTGCAGATCGTCGACGCCATGAACAAGGTCTACGGTGTGCACCCCGGCTTCCGGGCCAACCACGCGAAGGGCATCGTGGCAGAGGGAAGCTTCGAGCCTGCGCCCGAAGCCTCGAAGCTCAGTGTCTCGCCGCTGTTCTCGAGCGGGAAGGTCCCGGTCACCGTCCGTTTCTCCGACGCGGGTGGCGTCCCGACCGTACCGGACCTCTCCCCCGGGGCCAACCCGCACGGACTGGCCGTCAAGTTCCATCTCGCGGGCGGAGACACCGACATGGTCACGAACTCGCTCAAGACCTTTCCGGTGGCGACCGGCGAAGAGTTCCGCGATCTGCACCTGGCGATTGCCGCGAGCCCGCCCGACGCGCCCAAGCCCACCCCGCTCGACACCTTCATCGCGAGTCACCCGAGCGTGCCCAAGGCGCTGGGCAGCGTGGGCATTCCCGGAAGCTTCGCCGACGAGGAGTACCACGGCGTGAACGCCTTCGTGTTCAGCAACGCGGCGGGTCAGAAGCAGGCGGTGCGCTACGTGATCTCCCCCGAGAAGCTGGTGCACCTGAGTGCCGAGGATGCGGCGAAGCTACCCCCGGACTATCTCGCCGACGAGCTGCAGAAACGGCTCGCGAAAGGGCCGGTGACTTTTCAGCTGAAGGCGCAGCTCGCAGCGCCCTCCGATCCGACCCGGGATGCGACACAGGCCTGGCCCGACGACCGCCCGATCGCGCCGCTCGGCGTGCTCACCCTCACCAAGGCGGACCCCGACAGCGCCGAAGCGCAGAAGAAGCTGCTCTTCCTGCCCACCCTGCTCACGGACGGGATCGCGCCTTCGGACGACCCGCTGATCCTCTTGCGCACCCAGGCCTACATCATCTCGTTCGCGCGGCGCAGCGCTCCGCCTGCCCCGCATCCTTAGAAGGATGCGGCGTGGTCTGCGAAAGCTAGCGCGCCGCCGGCTGCTCGGTCTGAACGGTCACGCCGGGCGTCGAGGGTGACAGGTCGTCGGCGCGCACCGTGAGCGCCAGCCAGGCGAGCGCTGCGGAGAGCAACACCGATGCGGCGAGCAGATCTCGTCTCATCCTCTTCCCTCCATGCCCGCGCGGCTCGACGCCGCCACGAGCGAGAACAGAAGAGTCAGTCCCAGACACGCCCTGGCCAGACACGCCCTGGCCAGACACGCCCCTGACCCGCAAGCGCTCTTGCACCCGGAGCGTCGAGAGAGGCAGTATCCTGCGTCGCGATGTTCCAGCTACGCTCGCCACTCCTACTCCTACTCCTCGCAACCTCCTTGCTGTCGAGCGCTTGCGCCTTCTCGAACATCGACCTCACGCTGCCCACGCGTGGGCTCGAGCATCCCGTGACCGGTGGCAACGGCCGGCAGGTCGTCGTAGTGAGTCCGTTCGCAGACGAGCGCGAGACCAAGTGGCGCTGCGGCATGCAGACCAACGGCTACGACATGGATACCGCAGACGCGGTCTGCCAGGGCGATCCCAACGTGTGGCTCGCGCAGATCCTGGCCAACGAGCTCCGCACGACCGGCTTCACCGTGCTCACGCCCGACGCGCCGCACAAGCCTGGCGCGCTGCGAGTCGAGGGCTCCCTCGCCAAGCTCTTCGTCGAGCCCATCCACGGCTTCTGGACGGGAAGTCTCGAGGCCGACCTGTTCGTGCGCCTGCGCGTGTCGAGCGACACCGGCCTCGAGGCCGACCGCGGCTTCTTCGTGAAAGGCTGGCGAGGTGGTCAGATCGCCTCCGTGACCGGCCCCTACAACATCGCCCTGGACCGCGCGACCCAGCAGACACTCGAGGAGATGGTTCGAGCGATCGTCGAGCTGATGGACAAGTATCCGCAGCTCGGCGACGCGGGCGGCTCGAGCTTCGATCTCACGAATTCGGAGGCCGCGGCGCGATGAAGTCGCTCGTCGTGGCTTGGGTCTGGGTCCTGGCTTCGCTCGGGCTCTCCGCCTGCGCGCACCACCAAGCGGTCCCGCGTGACTTCGGCCGGATCGACAGCGACAAAGGGATCTCGACCAACACCGATCTCGAGTGGACGATCCGGCACGAGCCGAGCAAGGACGCGGCTTCGGAACCTGGCGACAACTTGGGATCTCGAGCGAATCACTTGTTGACGCCCTGAGGTCAGTGATTGAATCGCCGGCGTGGCAGCAGACACGACGGATGCATCCGAAGAGACCTCACTCCAGCTGGCCTGGATCCTCCTTGCAACCTGGGGAGCCAGTACCTTCCTCGTCGTGCTCTTCGCCCTGCAGCTCGGGTGGCGCCCAGCGTTCGCCGGCGCGCTGTGGAGCCTGGCACTCACTGCCGTAGGTGCCGTTCCCGGCTTCCTCTTCGGACTGCCGCGTGTCCACGAGAATGGCGCGGACATCTCTGCGGATGCCGGGAGCTCGGACGCCAAGGCGCCGATCTATCGCCCCCTGGTGAACGACAGCCTGGCGCAGATCTCCGACTGGCTCACGAAGGCGCTGGTCGGGATCTCGCTCGTCGAGCTGGGCACGATCAAGAGCCTCGGCTTGGAGTTGGCCGAGTCGGTCCGCGGCTCGCTCGGCGAGTGCGCTGGGGCGGCCTGTACCGGAGAGGGCGCGAAGGCCGCGGCGGTGGCTCTGGTCATCTTCTATCCGGTCTTTGGATTTCTCGGCATCTACCTGGCCACGCGGCTGTATCTCGGACCGGCGCTCGCATACGCCGAGTCGGGCGTACTGGGGCGGCTGCAGAAGATGTTCGAGAAGAAGCTCGCCGACGTATCGCAGACCGCGGCCGTGGTAGCCGCGGCGGCGCGCAATCCAGTGACTGCGCCCGCACGCGAAGGCTACAAGAACGCCCAGGAGATGTGGGAGTCCGATCCCCATGCCGGCTACGCCAACGGACAGAGCGCGGCCAATGGCTACACGTTGTCCGCAGCCATCCAGCCAGCGCCACAGATCGACAACAGAGCGAATTGGATCGATCTACGAGTCACTAGCTCGACTACCGTCCCGTCTCGCACGGGCTCGGTGCGTTTCTTGCTTCACCCTACATTCGCTCGCAACGTCGAGACCGTCCAACTCGTAGACGGCGCTGCACGGCTTCAAATCGTGGCCTGGGGCTACTTCACGGTGGGAGCCCAGGTTCTCGCCCCGGACGGGAGGGAGCTTGCGCGCCTCGAGCTGAACCTGCACGAGATTCCGGGTGGCGTCGCGGCCTTCTACGAGGACTCGGGAGTTGCTTAGCTTTGCCGCAACGGTCGCCTTCCTCGCGCTCTCCGCAAACGCGCTCGCCGATGAAGCGACCGTCCCCGCGGACCCGAACGACTGCGATCGCGAAGTGCGCAGCATTTCGGACTCGGCCGAGGCTGACTCGGACGACTCCGGAACACTGATCCGGTTCGCGCTCGACAACTCACGGGAGGTGTCTCGACTCGAGAGTCTGCGCGCGACACCCCTGGCCTACCCGCCCCAGATCGCCGATCCCGCCCGCTCGCGACTGGATCTCGGGTTCAAAGTGCTGAAGGAAACGCCGCCGAACTGCGGCACTCAAGACGGCTTGGAGGCCTTCTCACAGCGCATCGACAGCATCAAGGCCGACGTCCAGCTCATGTCGAGACTTCAGTTCGAGCAGCCCAAGGAAGCCGCCGGCAAGCTCGACGATCTGCTCGAGCGCTTCAAGGATCGCGCCCGCCTGTGCAGAGACTTCGCCGCTCCTGCGACGGGTCCGCGCGACGAGCTCATCAATGCCGTCTACGACTACTGGGGTTACTCCGACCAGCTCGCTATCGATCAGTTCAAGGAGCACGAGGCCCAGCAGAAGTGCGCGGTGAGACTGATCGATGCCAGAGCAAAACGCGCGCACGCCAATGAAGCGACGCTCTCGGAGCTCGTCTCGCGCGGGCGCTTCATCACGAGCTTCCCCTGGATGATGGCGCTGTTCTTCGGCGGAGTCTCGACCCTCGTCCTGCTGATCCGGCGCTTCGAAACCGAGATTCAGGCAGAGTGGGTCCGTTCGGGCCAGGTGGTGCAGTTCGCGTCGGCTACGCTGCTGATCATCGTGGTCTTCGCGCTTGCGCTGTCGGGCCGAATCGAATCGCAGTCGATCGGCACTCTCCTGGGCGCGCTCTCCGGGTACATTCTGTCTCAGGGAGTGGGAGGCAAGAAGGACACGAAGTGAGGACTCATCGCTTCTGGGTCTGCTGGCTGGCAATCGGCCTCAGTGTCGGCTGCGCCTCCATCAGCGAATTCCGGGTCGATCCTCTGGAGGTCTGCGCAGGCGAGGCGGTTTCCATCCACTGGGACGTGTTCGGCCGGGCGACGCTCAAGAGCTCTCCGGAGCTGCCGGGGACCGGCCCTCAGCCATCCGAGGGAACGCGCTCCTTTCAGGTTCCCCACTCGACCCGCTTCACGTTGAAGGTTTGGAACGTGTTGCGCGACACATCGGCAGACGCCGACGTGAACGTCGAGCCTTTGCAGCCCCTGAGCTACGGCGCCATCGCAAGCTGTGACGCGAACACACGTGTCATTGCTGCCCGCCTCGACCTCGACCAGCAGGTTGGCTCGGGGCTGCGTGTCGGCTCCGTTGCAAATCCTCTGGACCGGGCGCTCGAGATCGAGAAGGATGCGCGCCGCGTTTCACTCGCGCCTGGGGCCAAGAGTGATGCACTGAACGGCCTCGCAGCGCGAGGCGCCTGGCAGCTGGACTCGCGCCTCGCGCAGGGCGAGTCTTGTGACTCGGCGCTTCGCTCATTGAGGCAGCGGCTCGAGTTCACGTTCTACAGACTCTGCACGAGATAGGTCAGATGGCGACGATCAACGACATCGACACCATCGTGATCGTGATGATGGAGAACCGTTCCTTCGACAACGTGCTCGGTCACCTGCATCACCCCGCCTATGGCAATCGCCCAGAGATCCAAGGTCTCGCAGACCCCGCTTCGACCAATCACTACGACAACTTCTATCTGGAAAGGGCGTACAAGCCGTTTGCGGCTCCCGACGGGCCTCTGCCTCATGACTTCCCACACGAGCGCGCGAGCATCGCGACTCAGATCGCCGTCCAGAACGGTCAGGCCACCATGTCTGGCTTCGTCGAGGCCTACGTCGAGGCAACCCACAGCGTGGTCCAAGATCCACCTCCCCTTGGCTTTCTCACGCCGAAGGACGTTCGCATGTCCGGGTTCCTTGCCTCGGAGTATCTGGTCTGCAACTACTGGTATTCGCCGCTCCCCGCAGGGACTCAGCCCAATCGCGCCGTGGCCTTCAGCGGCAACTCGCTCATCGAGGACAACGTCATCGGGATCATTCCCCACGACGAGCTCGTGCTCGACTGGCTCGAACGACACCACGTCTCCTGGCGCGTCTACCACAGCGGTCTGTCGTTCTTCCTGCTCTTCGGCACTGATCACGCGCTCGGCAAGAACTTTCGCAGTGTGCGCGATCTCCCGGCGGATCTTCAGAAGAAGACCGTCCCTCAGGTCATCTTCGTTGAGCCCGAATACGTGGACTCACCGGTGCACATGGGATTCACGCCCAACGACAACCACCCGCCGCTCGCGATCGGCCCCGGAGAGGCCTTCTTGCACATGATCTACTCGGCGCTTGCCAACGTTCCCAAACGCTGGCTACGAACTCTGCTCGTCGTGACTTACGACGAGCACGGCGGCTTTTTCGACCACGTCGAGCCCCACCCGGTCCGGATGGATCCACCGAACGGCGCTCACTACAAGGACGCCTTCACGACGACCGGCGTGCGGGTTCCTACCTTCGTGGCCTCGCCATGGGTGCCTCGTGGGGGCGTGAGCGATCTTGTCTTCGACCACACTTCGATTCTGCAGCTCATCGGCGAGAAGTTCGCGGGTGGAGCCGACAAGTACTCGGACGAAGTCACTCGCCGCAAGCAACAGGGAATTGCGAGTCTCTCGTCGGTGCTCACTCTCTCCCAAGCGCGGGCAGACCTCCCGCCCGCGCCGGCTGACCCGATCTTGGCCACGACGCTCTTTAGCGGCAGTCCAAAGAAGGTACTCACGGAGCACCAGCAAGCCTTCGCCACAGCGGCCCGGCTCGCGCTGGCGAAGAATCGAAGAAGCGCCCTGAAGAGGTTCCCGGAGCTGGCGTTGCTGCCGCGAGTTCCGCCGCCAGTTTCGGTTCCCCAGGATGGAGGAGGCTAGAGCGCGCTCACCCCGCGCAGCGCGATGGCGTGGGCCGGCTCGTCGGGAAGCTCGGGGAGCAGGAAACGTGTCCCGCGGCCGGTGCGCTCGAGCGCGAGCGCAGGCCCGCCCGCGAGCTGCGCCGAGTCGGCGCGCAGGCCGAGGAGCTCGATCGTCGACTGTGCCCGGGGCGCGCCGAGCAGCCAGGCATAGAGTGTCTCGCCGCGGGCGGTGAAGCGCACCTTCCAGCCTTCGGCCGTCTCCCCTTCCGCCCGCTGCCACGGGTGCGTGCCGTAGAGCGCCTCGCCGTAGCGCCGCGTGAAGCTGCCCAGCCAGCGCAGCCGCTCGAGCTGGGGATCCGGGATCTGCGCGTCCTCGCCGCGCGGCCCGACGTTCAGCAAGAGGTTTCCGTTCTTCGACGCGATGTCCACCAGTGAGTGGATCAGCGCCTCGCGCGAGAGGAAGTCACCGGGCAGCGACGCGCGGTTGAAGCCGAAGCTCTTGTCCATGCCGCGCACACACTCCCACTTCTCGGCGCGGATCTCGGCGAAGGTCGCGTACTCGGGCGTGCGCGTGTCGGAGTGAAGCGCGGGCGGCGGAGTCAGTGCGCCGCCGTGCTTCAGCACCGCCGCTTTGACCCGCCGGTTGAACAAGTTGCGCAGGAACGCCACGCGCAGCAGCCGGCCGAGCGGGTACACGGGCGTCCAGCGATCGTTCACCAGGCCGTCCGGGTTCCCGTTGTAGTAGTCGGCGAACAGCCGCAAGAGGGAGCCCCGGTCACCGGCCCACGAGATGTCGTTCCACAGCACGTCGGGGCGGTAGCGCTCCAAGAGCTCGCGAAAATGCGCGTCCGCGTAGCGCGGATAGGCGCCGCCGGGCGCGGCCGCGATCAAGTCACCAATGTTCGCAATCGGCCGCGCGTCGAAGGTCCAGTCGAGCCCGCCCGAGTAGTAGACACCGAAGCGAATGCCGCGCGCACGCACGGCGCGCGCCAGCTCGCCGACCACGTCGCGCCGCAGGTTGAACCCGGGCCGCTTCGGGTTCGGCACGCGCGTAGGCCAGAGGCAGAAGCCGTCGTGGTGCTTGGTCACGAGCACCACGTAGCGCGCTCCCGCCGCCGCAAACGCGTCGGCCCACGCCTCGGGATCCCAGTGTTTGTCGATCGCGGCGGCGAAGTCGGCCGCGAATTCGTGCATGGGCTTCGAGCCGAAGTGCTCGCGGTGGTACTTCGCGACGCTCGAGCCCGGGAAGCGCAGTGAGTTCTCGTACCACTCGGTGTACGGCACCTCGACCTGCATGTCGTCGTAGCGCTCGACGAGCAGCTCGTTGATCTCCTTCTCGCGCGGCGCAAAGCCGATCACCGAGGCCGGGGTCCAGTGGACGAAGATCCCGAGCTTGGCCTCGTCGTACCAAGGCGGCGCCGTATGCCGCTTCAGGCTCGCGAGGGTGGGCTCGTACGCAGGCTTGGGCGCGACCATCGGCCCAGCATAGACGGCCGACCCGTCCGCCGCGCTACGATGTCCGCCCCGAATCGAGGAGGCCCGTCATGGTGCGCCCGCAGTCCGAGGAGTACGTCTCGACCCGCTCGCTGCCCTGGTCCGTGCTGGTCCCCGGCATCCGCATGAAGGTGTGTCGTCTCTCTGCCGAGAGCGGGACCTGGACGGTGCTGTTCCAGGCCGACGCCGGCGCCTCGTTCCCCCGCCACCGCCATCTGGGCGCCGGCGAGTACTTCATGATCCGCGGCAAGATGGAAGTCCGCGGCGGCGTGCAGAACGGCGGCACCACCGCGCTGGCCGGTGACTACGGCTGGGAGCCCGTGAGTGTGATTCACGATCACACCTACTTCCCCGAGGAATCGGAGTTCCTGTTCACCAACCACGGCGCCGTGCAGTTCATCGACGAGCAGGGAAACACGACGAGCGTCCTGGACTGGGAAGTGATTCAGTCGGTGGCGCAGGCCGCGAGCGC
>DATKAO010000031.1 GCA_035498015.1 Myxococcota bacterium | reverse complement strand
GACCTGCTCGCGCACGATCGGGTCGGCGATCCGGCCGTTCGCCTCGCCGCAGTACTCCTTCGCGGTCACCTCGAGCGTGCCACCGCCGCTGCCGCCCAGGCCGAAGCCCATCCCGCCGATCATCTCGCGCTCGTGCTGCAGTAGCTTCTTCGCGATCGTCCAGCCGCCGTTCGGAACGCCCACCAGGTTCTTCTTGGGGACCTTCACGTCCTGGAAGAAGGTCTGGCAGAACGGCGAGCTGCCGCTGATCAGCTTGATCGGCGACACCGACACGCCCGGCGTCTCCATGTCGAACAAGAGGAACGAGATGCCGTCGTGCTTGGGCGCGTTCGTGTCGGTGCGCACCAGGCAGAAGATCCAATCGGCGTAGTTCGCGTACGAGGTCCAGATCTTCTGGCCGTTCACCAGGTAGTGGTCGCCCTTGTCCTCGGCGCGCGTCTGCAGGCCCGCGAGGTCGCTGCCCGCGCCGGGCTCGCTGTAGCCCTGACACCAGCGGATCTCGCCGCGCACGATCCTGGGCAGGTGCTCGCGCTTCTGCTCCTCGTTGCCGTATTCGAGCAGCACCGGGCCGAGCATGGTGATGCCGAAGCTGATCAGCGGCGGCCGCGCGCGGATCTTGCGCATCTCCTCGGAGAGCACGCGCGCCTCCGCGTTCGACAGGCCGCCGCCGCCGTACTCCTTCGGCCAGGTCGGCGTGGTCCAGCCCCTGGCCGCCATCCGGTCGAGCCAGAGCTTCTCCTCGGGGTTCTTGTAGACCTTCCGGCGGCCACCCCAGTTCGAGTCCTCCTCCGACGTCGGCGGCTTGCGCATCGAGGCCGGGCAGTTCTCCTCCAGCCACTTGGCGACATCCGCGCGGAAGCGGTCGAGATTCTCCATGGGCTCTCCCTTCGAGGGCGCGCTCGGCGCGCGGCGTATCGTACGGGCGGCGAGGTTGGGGCCGCAACCGGGGTTGCCGCCGCCGGGCGCTTTGGCTTCCATACGCTCGCATGAGGGCGCTGCAGAAGTTGCTCGGGCTCCGCGGCGACGGCGAAGACGCCGCCCGCGACACCGCGACGGTGCGGCGCATCGCCGCCGAGCTCGACGCGCTCCCGCCCGTCGAGGCCCGCTTTCTCGCCGCGTTCGCGTTCGTGCTCGCGCGCGTGGCGCGCGCCGACCTCGAGATCTCCGGCGAGGAGACCGAGCAGATGCTGAAGCTGGTGCGCGAGTACTCGACCCTCTCCGAAGCGCAGGCGCTGCTGGTCGTGCAGATGGCCAAGACCCAGGCGACGGCGCTCGGCGGCACCGAGAACTACCTGGTCACGCGCCAGTTCAAGGACATGTCGAACCGCGCGCAGCGGGTGGACCTGCTGCGCTGCCTGTTCGCGGTGGCGGCGGCGGACCAGAACATCTCGGTCGTGGAGAACACGGAGATCACGCTGATCGGCGAGGAGCTCGGCTTCTCGCCGACCGAGATCGCCTCCGTGCGCGCGGCCTACCGCGACCAGCTGTCGGTGCTGAAGGACATGCCGGAGTGAACACGCCCAAGCGCGCCATCCTGTTCGATTTCGGCGGGACGCTCTACGACTACCGCTGCTTCGCGCGGGCGGAGGCCGAGAGCCTGGGTCAGCTCGCGCGCTGGGCCGGCGTGGAAGCGCCGGTCGACCGGATCGCGCGCGCGCACCGCGACGCGATGAAGCGCGTGTTCGGCGGCTACCGCGACCGCGAGTTCTACTTCCACCGCGACCTGTTCGGCGACGCGGTGCGCGACATGCTCGGGCAGTTCGACGCGGCGGCCGACGACGAGCTGCTGGCGCGCTACCGCCGCTTTCAGTGGGAGTGCCACCGGCGCGACTTCGCGCTGCGCCCGCTCGTGCGCGAGACCCTGGCCGAGCTGCGCCGCCGCGGGCTGCACCTCGGCATGGTGTCGAACATCGACGACGACCAGCTCGACCACCTGCTCGACGTGGCCGGCGTGCGGAGCGACTTCGACGCCGTGCTGTCGAGCGAGCGCGCGCGCTCGTGCAAGCCGGCAGCCGGGATCTTCCAGCAGGCGCTCGCGCACGCGGGCTGCGCGCCGGGCGAGGCGCTCTTCGTCGGCGACTCGCTGTTCCACGACGTGGGCGGCGCGAACGGGCTGGGCATGACCTCGGTGCTGATCTGGCACAGCGACGAGCGCGAGCCGCCGTCGGACGGGCCGAAGCCGCACCACGTGATCCGCCGCTTCCCGGAGCTGCTCGAGCTCGTGGCGTGACACCGAAAGACGTCGCCGCGCTGGGCGAGGACGTCCCGCTGCTCGAGGGCATCCGCACCACCCGCGCAATCCGCCGGCTGCGTCCCGACCCGGTGCCGCGCGAGCTGATCGCCAAGGTCTGCGAGGCCGGCACCTTCGCGCCGAGCGGCGGCAACCGCCAGCCGTGGATCTTCATCGCGGTCACCGAGCCGGCGCGGCGCGCCTGGGTCGCGGAACGCTACCGCGCGGGCTTCCATCGCTACATCGCGCCGGCGTTGGAAGCCGCCAAGGATCCGAGCTATCCGGAGGCGGGCCGGCGCAACATGAAGGCGGCGATCCACCTCGCCGATCACCTGCACGAGGCGCCCGTACACTTGTTCGTGGCGGGCTGGATGCGCCGCGGCGAGGCCCAGACGCAGGCGCTGTTCCCGTGTGTACAAAACGTCCTGCTCGCCTGTCGTGCCGTGGGGCTGGGCGCCTCGCTCACGACGCTCCACCGCAGCTTCGGCGCGGAGTGCGACGCCTGGCTGGGACTGCCGGAGAAATGCCCCACGGCGGCCCTGCTGCCCATCGGCTGGCCGGTCGGCAAGCACGGCCGCCCACCGCGCCGCCCCGTGAGCGAGTGCCTGCACTGGGACGCCTTCTCGGACAGGTGAAGCCCGCGCAGGTCTCGCGCGGGCGGACTCGGGGCGGACTCCGAGCTCCCACTCCTCACTGGCCCGGTTTATGCTGTTGATCGAGACGTATTCGTCCATTCACTGACCCGATCCCCTGACATGGAGCCGAGGAGGTAACCATGACGTGGAAGGTGAACGGCAGGGCCACCGTCAGTCCCCTCGAGCGGTGGATGTGCCAGCGCTTGCTCGAGACGCGCGGCGACCCGCGCCTGCGGCTGGTGCTCTGGAACGGCGAAGAGCTGCGCTGCTCCGACGTTCCCCCCGCGGGCCG
>DATKAO010000030.1 GCA_035498015.1 Myxococcota bacterium | reverse complement strand
GCGCAGCGCCAGCGCCTGGTGCGCGCCATGCCAGAACAACGCGAGGCACGCGGTTGCTCCGGCGACGGTTGGCGCGTCGAGCCAGACGAGCGCGCGCGGCGCCGCCGGCAGCAGGCACACGAACGCGGCGGCGGCGAGCCCCGCGTTGCGTGCGACGAGCGCGCCCGAAAGCGGCTGGCGCAGGCTCGGGCCGAGACAGCCGCAGTCGAGCTGGCGCCGCCCGCGCGCGAGGTTCAGCGCGATCGCGCCGCCGTAGAGCGCGAGAAGGAACACCGCGGCGGCCGGGCCGAGGGCGCCGGGAAGCACGAGCGCGACGGCCACTGTGCCCTCGAGCGCCGGTACCCCCAATACTCCGACGTGCAGGAGCGGGCGCGGGAGCACGCGGTACTCGGCCAGCACCGCCTCGAAGATCGCGCGATCGCGAAGCTTGTGCAGCGCCGCAGCCGCGAAGAGCAGCGCCAGCGCCGCGCGGAGCGTCGCGAGCAGGACTGGATCGACGTGTGGCGCCATGGAGCTCCCTACCTCAAGGCCCGAAGACCAGGGTCGCGGCGAGGCCCGCCTCGGCGACCTCACCCACCGGCTCACCGCTGCTCGCGTCGTGCACGGCGACCGGCATCGGCCCCTGACTCACCGCCAGCAGCACCGGCGTATCGTCCTGAGTCACGAAGATCAGATCGGCGCCCGGGTTCGGCAGTACGGCAGCGAGCAGCCACGCCGCGGTGCTCCGCGGCGCAAAGCCCATCTGCTGCCGCACCATCCCGGCCAGTGAGTTCGCGAGCCGGATCTGCTGCACGCGCTGGTGCGACGCGAGGTCGTACACCCAGACGTCGCGCCCCCCCTGCTTGTGCGTGTCGGGCGGGCCCTGGTGCACGAGCGCATACAGACGGTTCGTTCGCGCGTGGACCGCGAGGTGCTGGTTCCCGCCGATCCGCCACTTTGCCGCGCGCGCGGCGTCGTCGAAGAGTGACCAGGGCTTACCGAACGAGAGCTCCGTGCCCGACACGTCGACCGGGTGGACGATCCCTTCGTACGAGACGAACAGCCACTCGTCGCGGCAGCGGACGGCCTTCTCGGTGAGCGGGTCGGCGTTCGGGTCGAAGAAGGGCTTGCTGCGCGTCAGCGTCCAGGCACCGTCCTTGCCGGGCGCCACCACCAACGCCGACCCGTCGCCGCACAGCATGAAGAAACGCTGTGGTCCCGCGGCGAACACGAGCCCGCAGCCCGGGGTCGCGACTTCCGTCACGAAGCGCCGCCCGCGCACGTCGACGAGCGAGAGCGATTGCGCCGGCGTGAGGTTGAACACCGCGGCGATGCTCCCGTCGTCCGAGAGCGCATTCGCCGCATTGCCGGGGTAGTACTCGGCGCGCTTGGGCGGGATTGCGATCTCGTGCACGGGCTCGAGCGTGCGCGCGTCGTACACGGTCACGACGTCGGTGCGCTCGCCTCGCACGCCGCGCGAGAAGAAGCTCTCGGCCAGGTAGATCTCCCGGTGGTCGGGCGAGAACAAGGGGTCGACCACGAAGCCCACGTTCGCGGTCCCGGACGAGAGCAGCCCGAGCATCACGCCCGAGTCCGCGTCGAAGAGCGCTGTCCGGTGCAACAGCACGTCGGACAGCCAGAACCAGTGCGGTCCCGGCCGTTCGGGCAGGACAGTCACGCCCCCGACCGGCTCGGCGCCGAGCTCCGCGCCCGCGGCCGGGGCGAGGAGCGCGGCGGCGACTAGCGCCAGCGCGAGGCGCCACGACATGCGCCCTATCTATCTCAAACGCGGGAGCGCGTCGAGCGGTTCCCCGCGCGAGCCGCGCGCGAGAGCGGGAGCGCCGCGGCGCTCAGCCGCGCAGCGCGAGGAGCTGGCGCGGAGCGAGCGCACGCTCGAACCCGCGGCGTCCGGCGCGGCCCTAAGGGCGTTCCATGGTGGCGCAGGGCGGAATCGAACCGCCGACACGCGGATTTTCAGTCCGCTGCTCTACCAACTGAGCTACCGCGCCACGGAAGAAATCGGACAGGCCCCACGGGGGGCGGGCAGAGCGGGCGCGCAGTATGGCGCAGGGTGGGGCGGTCGTCACGCCACCGTGCCAGTGGCGCTTCCGCCCGCCGATTCCCCGCGCCGGGTTGGGGGAGTCCGGCGCGGGTGCGGCTTCCTCGGGGCGGGCCCGGGGGGTCGGATCGGGCTTACAGGAGGGGGAGGTGGCTGCTCACCACGGTCCGATCGTCGCCGCGAATCGGAGCGGACTTCGCATTTGCCAGGTCTGACCCGCGGGGTCGACGGTGAGTTGCAGAAATGGCGATGAGAAGCGGCTCAGCGCGTGGGGGAGGGCTCGATCGTGATCGAATCGACGACCACGTTCTCGAGCGGGCGGTCGCGGCGGTCGCGCGGCACGGCGGAGATACGGTCGACGACGTCCTGGCCGGAGCGCACGTGGCCGAACACCGTGTACTGGCGGTCGAGCTGCGGGCGCCACGATTCCGAGCCGGTGGTCATGATGAAGAACTGACTCCCGGCGCTGTCGGGCTCGGAGCGGCGCGCCATCGAGAGCGTGCCGGGCACATGCGGCGAGTCACTGAACTCGGGCTGCAGCGTGTAGCCCGGGCCGCCCGTGCCGTCGTTCATGGGGTCGGCGTCCTTCGAGTTGGGGTCGCCGCCCTGGATCATGAAGCTCGGAATCACGCGGTGGAAGGTGGTGCCGTCGTAGAAGTGCGCGGCGGCGAGCCCGCTGAAGGCCGCGACGTGTCTCGGCGCCAGCTTCGGCGCGAGCTCGATGCGGATCTCGCCGAAGTTGCGGACGCGAATCACTGCGGTGGGGCCTTCGGGCGCGCGCGCGCGGCAGGACGCGAGGGCGAGTGAGATGCACGCGAACGCGGCCAGGATACGCATGGGGACCCGACGCTAGCACGGCGCCGCGCCTGTGATACGGTCGGCGGCCATGCGTTCCCCCCAGCCGCACCGGGTCGTGGTCGTGCTCCTCGCGCTGTGTCTCCTGCTCGCGCCCGCGGGCCGCGCCGATAGCCCCGGACCGGCGTGGGGCTCGCGCGGCATGGTCGTCACGTCGGTCGGGCCGGCGGTCGACGCGGGGCGCGAGATCCTCGGGCGCGGCGGGAACGCGGTCGATGCGGCGATCGCCACCGCGTTCGCCGCGGGCGTGGCCCACCAGTACAGCTCGGGCCTGGGCGGCGGCGCGTTCGTGGTGGTCTACATGGCCGAGTCGGGCGAGTCCGCGGCGTTGGACGCGCGCGAGACCGCGCCCGCCAGCGCGAAGACCGAGAACTACCTCGACGGCAGCGGCAAGGCGATTGCGGACGCGTCCCGCATCGGCCCGCGCGCGATCGCGGTGCCGTCGCTCGTGCAGGGTCTCTGGGAATTGCACCAGCGCTACGGGTCACTCGAGTGGCGGGAGCTGCTCAAGCCCGCGATCCGGCTGTGTCGCGACGGCGTCGAGGTCGGGCCGAATCACATTCGCATGCTGCAGATGGTGGCGCCGAAGCTCGCCGGCTATCCGGAGACCGCGCGCATCCAGCTCGACCACGGGAAGATTCCGCCGCTCGGCTGGCGGCTCCGGCAGCCCGAGCTCGCGAAGACGCTCGAGCAGGTCGCGGCGCGCGGCGGCAGCGCGCTCTCGCGCGGTCCGCTGGCGCAGCAGATCGCCGACGCGAGCGGCGGCGCGCTCACCACCGGCGACCTCGCGAGCTATCAGCCGATCTGGCGCACGCCCGTGCGCGGGACCTACCGCGGGCTCGACATCGTGTCGATGCCCCCGCCCAGCTCGGGCGGCGTGCTCCTGCTCGAGATGCTGAACGCGCTCGAGCCGTACGACCTCGCGGCGCTGGGCCAGAACTCGAGCGAGGAGATCAACCTCGTGGCCGGCGCCATGAAGCTCGCGTTCGCGGACCGCGCCGTGTATCTCGGCGATCCCGACTACTGGACCGTGCCGACCGACAAGCTGATCTCGAAGGAGTACGGCGCCGAGCTGTCCGCGCAGCTGCGCCCGCCGCCGCTGCTGCTGCGCGCCCCCTGGAACTGGGGCAAGGCCTGGATCCCCAAGGCGCGCGAGCCCCTCGTGGCGCCGCCCGCCGACGCCGGCACCACGCAGATCTCGATCGTCGACGGCCAGGGCAACGCCGTGTCACTCACGCAGACGGTGAACACGCTGTTCGGGTCACTCATCACCGTGCCGGGCACGGGCATCGTGCTGAACAACGAGATGGACGACTTCTCCATCACCCCGAACGCGCCCAACGCCTGGAACGCGCTGGGCACCGCCGCGAACGCGATCCGGCCCGGCAAGCGCCCGCTCTCGAGCATGACGCCCACGATCGTGCTCGACAAAGGCCAGGTGAGATACGTGGTCGGCAGCCCGATGGGCACGTTCATCATCACGGCGGTGCTGCAGAGCCTCTTGGGCGTGATCGACTTCAAGCTCGATCCGCAGGCCGCGGTCTCCGCGCCGCGCGTGCACCAGCAGTGGATGCCCGACGTGCTCACCATCGAGCCCGGTCACCCCAAGGACGTGCTCGACAAGCTGCGCGCGTGGGGCCACAACGTGCAGCCCAGCCCCTACCCGCTGGGCGCGGTGCAGCTGATCGCGCGCGACCCCGCGAGCGGCGCCTGGCTCGGCGCCACTGACCCGCGGCGCGACGGCGCGGCGCTCGGGTTCTGACTGGGCGTTCGTTCGCCTGCGGCTCACTGCGCGCGGCTCGACAAGTGATCGCGTGGGCACCCTACCCACGCTCCGCCGCTTGCAGCCTCGCTCAGGGCGGCCTTCGCTCGGCTACGGACTCACTTGATGATCGCCACCACCGGCGCGTCGAGGCGGATCACGCGCTTCGCCACGCGCTGCACGTCGTCGGCGCTGACCGCGGAGACGCGCGCCTGGTAGTCCAGGTGGTGCGTGGCGCCCAGGCCGTACAGCTCGTCGAGTGACAGCAGCATGGCCTGCGCGCCGTAGCTCTGCAGCGACACGGCCTGCGAGCCGATCAGGTAACCCTTCGCGCGCGAGAGCTCGTCGGCGCCGACCGGCTCGTTCACGATCTTCGAGAGCTCGCTGCGGATTCCGGCGAGTGACTCGTCGAGCTTGCTCGGCGCGCCCGCCATGTAGACCGCGAACGTGCCGGGGTCGATGCCTTCCATCTCGAAGGCGGTGATCGAGTAGGCCAGGCTCTGCTTGTCGCGCAGCTCGACGAACAGCCGGCCGCCCTGGCCGCCCAGCACCTGGGTCAGCACGTCGAGCGCCGCCACGTCGGGATCGTCGACCGAGAGCCCGAGGAAGCCGTACACGATGTGCGACTGGTTCTTGTGCTTGGCCTTGCTGGTCTCGCGCGCCTTGATCGGCGGCGTGGGCGTGGTGCGCGCCGGCAGCGCCGCCTTGCCCGTGGCCTTCCACTCGGACAGGCGCAGGCGCAGTGACTCGACGAAGCGGTCGGGGTCCACGTCGCCCACCACCCCGAGCACGGCATTGTCGGGCTGGGCGAGCGCCTGCCAGTAGGCCGACAGCGCCCTGCGGTCGAACTTGCCGACCGTCTCGTCCGTGCCCAGCGACGAGAAGCGGTAGGGGTGCTTCGGGTACAGCTCCTGCTGGAACGCCTCGAAGGCCTTCGTGCCCAGGTTGTCCTCGCGGCGGCGCAGCGCGGCGCGGCGCTCCACGCGCTGCTTGTCGATCTCCTGCGGATCGAACGAGGGGTGGAGCAGCACGTCGGCGAACAGGTCGAGGCCCTGGTCGAGTGACTCGGCCAGGAAGTCGCCCTGCAGGCCGAAGCTGTTGCGGCCCGAGAAGCCGGACAGGTCGGCGGCGATGTTCTCCACGTCGGCCGCGAGCTGCGCCGAGCTGCGGCTCTGGGTGCCGCGGGTCAGCATGTCGGCGACGAACGAGGTGATGCCCTGGTTCTTCTCGCTCTCGGCGAGCACGCCGCCGCGGAACGCCAGGCGCAGGGAGACCAGCGGCACCGAGTGATTCGCCTTCACCACCACGCGCAGGCCGTTGGGCAGCTTGTACTCGCGGATGCCGTCGCGCAGGGTCTGCGCGGCCAGCGGCGCGCTCTCGCCCGAGCTGCCGCGCTCGAGCGACGCGAGCAGCGCGGACTCGCTGGTGGCCTCGCCCTTGGCGTCCTTGCCCAGCAGCGCGACCACGGTCGCGGTCCGGGACACGAGATACTTCTGCGCCACGCGCTGCAGGTCGGCCACGGTCGCGCGCTTGACCTGGTCGAGATAGCGCTGCTCCGCCTCGATCCCGCCGGCCAGGAGCTCGAAGTAACCGTACTTCTGCGCCTGGCCCATCATGGTCTCGCGCTCGTGCACCTGCGCGGCCATCACGTTGGTGCGCGCGCGGTCGAGCTCGGTCTGCGACGGGCCGAAGTCGCGCAGCCGGCGCACCTGGTCGCCGATCGCGGCGACGCTCTGGTCGATGTTCGCGGCGTCGAGCTCGGCATCGACGAAGAACAGGCCCGGGTCGAGCGGCGTGTACGAGCTGGCGTGGATGCCGTGCACCAGCTCCTGGCGGTCCTTCACCTCGCGGTAGAGCCGCGAGCTCTCGCCGCCCCCCAGCACGCTGGCCAGGAGGTCGAGATACGGGGTGTCGGTGTCTCCGAAGCTCGTGGCCTTCCAGGCGATGCCCAGCAGTGACTGCTCGAACTCGCTCTTCACCACCGCCGCGCGCGCCGCGGTCTGCGCCGGCTCGGACGTGCGCGTGTGCACCAGGTCCTTGGCGGGCTTGGCGCCCGCGAACGCGGCTTTGATCTGCGCCAGCATGGCGTCGGCCTTGAGATCGCCGACCGCCACGAAGGTCATGTTGTTGGGCACGTACCAGTGGTGGTAGAAGTCGAGCAGGCCCTGGCGCGTGAAGCTCCTGACACTTTCCTGTGTACCGATCACTTCGCGCCGGTACGGGTGCTGCGTGTAGGCGGTCTCGAACAGCACCTTCGACATCAGGCTGTCGGGCGAGTCGTCGGAGCGCCGGATCTCCTCGATCACGACCTCCTCTTCCTTGGCCAGCTCGGTGGCGTCGAAGCCCGAGTGCAGCACCGCGTCGGAGAGCACGTCCACGCCCACCGGCGCGTCCTTGCTCGCCATGGTGATGTGGTAGACGGTCATGTCGTAGGACGTGAAGGCGTTGATGTTCCCGCCCGCGCCCTCGACCGTGGCCGCGATCTGGCCCACGCCGTACTTGTCGGTGCCCTTGAACAGCATGTGCTCGTGCAGGTGCGCCATGCCCCACTGGTCGGGGCGCTCGTCGGCGCTGCCGGTGCGGACCCAGACGTTGAGCGCCACCACCGGTGCGGAGTGGTCCTCGACCAGGATGACCTTCAGGCCGTTGTCGAGCGTCGTGCGCAGCATTCCGTCCTTTCCTATGGCCGCCGAGGGGGCTTGGCCAGTGCCGGTCATTCCCGCGCAGCCGCAGAGCAGCGCCGCCAGGCCAGTCGCCACGATTCTTCGCAAAACGCGTCCTCCCCCCGCCGGTCGCGGGGCGCATAGGATACGGGCCGTGAGTCGAGGTACAAGCGACGCCGACCTCGGCGTCTACATTCACGTTCCGTTCTGCGAGCGGGTGTGCCCGTACTGCGACTTTGCGGTCGTGGGCGTGGGGACGCTGGCGGAGTCGGACGAGCAGGAGCTGGTGGAGCTCTTGCTCCTGGAATGGGGGCGCTGGCGCGAGGCGCTGGCCGGCCGGGCGCTCGCCAGCGTGTACTTCGGCGGGGGCACGCCATCGCTCCTGCGCGCGAAGTCGGTCGGGCGCTTGCTCGAGGCGCTCGCGGCCGACCTTTCGCTCGCGCCCGACGCCGAGATCACGGTCGAGCTGAACCCGGGCCAGCTCGAGGTCTCGCGCGTGCCCGAGCTGCGCGCCGCG
>DATKAO010000029.1 GCA_035498015.1 Myxococcota bacterium | reverse complement strand
CGCCGCGACGTGCAGCGTGCCGCGGATCTTGTTCACGACCAGCGTCGCGAGCGCCTCGCCCTCGACCTCTTCGGCGATGATCACCAGCGCCTCGCCGCTCTTCGCGGTCTGCTCGAGCAGCGGCAGCAGGTCCTTCATGTTCGAGATCTTCTTCTCGTGCAACAGGATGCGCGGGTTCTCGAGCTCGACCGTCATGCGCTCGGCGTTGGTCACGAAATAGGGCGAGAGATAGCCGCGGTCGAACTGCATGCCCTCGACGGTCTCGAGCTCGGTCGTCATCGACTTCGCTTCCTCGACCGTGATCACGCCTTCCTTGCCGACCCGCTCCATGGCGTCGGCCAGGATCTTGCCGATCGACTCGTCGGAGTTGGCCGAGATCGTGCCGACCTGAGCGATCTCGTCGGAGTTGCGCGTGGGCTTCGACATCTTCTTGAGCTCTTCGACGATCGCGCCCGTGGCGCGGTCGATGCCGCGCTTCAGGTCCATCGGCGAGCAGCCCGCCGCGACCAGCTTCGAGCCCTCGCGGAAGATCGCCTGCGCGAGCACGGTGGCGGTGGTGGTGCCGTCGCCGGCCACGTCGGAGGTCTTCGAGGCGACCTCCTTCACCATCTGCGCGCCCATGTTCTCGTACTTGCCCTCGAGCTCGATCGCCTTGGCGACCGTGACTCCGTCCTTGGTCACCGTGGGTGAGCCGTAGCTCTTCTCGATGATGACGTTGCGGCCCTTCGGCCCGAGCGTCACCGCGACGGCCTGAGCCATCGTGTTCACGCCCTCGAGCAGCCGAGCGCGCGCCTCCTCGTCGAAACAAATCATCTTGGCAGCCATTCCGGTTTCTCCTACTCCAGCACCGCGAGGACGTCTTCCTCGCGCATGATCAGGTGTTCCTCGCCGTCCAGCACCACATCCGAGCCGCTGTACTTGCCGAACAGGATGCGGTCGCCGGCCTTCACGCCCATGGGCTCTCGCTTGCCGTCGTCGCCGACTTTGCCGGGGCCGACGGCGACCACCCGGCCTTGCTGCGGCTTCTCCTTGGCGGTGTCGGGGATGATGATCCCGCCCGCCGTCTTTTCCTCGCCGTCCAAGCGGAGTACGAGGACTCGATCGTGCAGGGGTCGAACTTTCATGTTGGATCTCCTCTGGAACAGGCCCTCCCCGACCCTTGGGGATGCCAGGCGGACGGGTGACTAAGGCCTATAGGGGCGGCTGTCAAACCGGGGCCGTTCGAAAGGCCCGGTGGTAGCCTACGGCGCGTGGTTCGGAGCGGCGGCGGCGGGACCCGGCTCGCGGAGCGGGTCACGGAGAGCTTCCCGCGCGCGTACGTCGCGCTGCTGGGCCTGGCCCTGGCGGTCGCGCACGCCAGCCGGCCGATTCTCGCCGTGGATACCGACCTCTGGTACCACCTGAATGCGGGCCGGTACATCGCGGCGACCCTCGCGGTCCCGCACGCGCCGTTCTTCTCGTTCGTGCAGCCGGTGCCGGTCTGGCTGGATTACTACTGGCTGTCGCAGGTCCTGCTGTACGGAATCTTCACGGTCACCGGGTACGCGGGCATGGTGGCCGTGCGCGCCGGGGCGGCGATCGGCGTGTGCGTGTTCGTGTGGCTGATCCTGCGCCTGGGCCGCGAGCGGAACGAGGGCTGGGGCTTCTCGGCGCTCGTGTTCACGCTCATGGCGCTGTTCCTGATCGGGCGACTCACGATGGTGCGGCCGTGCATCCTGTCGTATCTCCTGATCGCGGTGTTCGCGTTCCTGCTCGAGTCGCGGCGCGGGCTGTTCTGCCTGCCGCTCCTGGCGCTTCTGTGGGTGAACCTGCACGGGATCGAGTATCCGGTCATGCTGCTCCTGCTCGGCGCGTATCTCGGCGAGTGGGCGCTGGCGCGGCTGGGTTGGCTGCCCCACGTGACCGCGCCGTCCTGGAGTCAGCTCGCGGCCGTGGCGCTGGCCATGGCGACCGTGCTTCTGACACCGAACGGTGTCGCGCTGCTGGCCGGTCCCTTCCAGCCGCTGGGCTTCGCCTCGCAGTACATCGACGAGCTCAAGCCGGTCGACCCCGGTAGCCTCTTGTCGCTGCGGCTCGACCGGCTGTACGTGGGGCGGCCGTCGTTCCAGACGGCCATGCTGGCGCTGGGCGGGCTCGCGGCGCTCACCAGCGCCGTGCGCCGGACCTGGCGGCCCGCGCACCTGGTCTTGTTCGCGGGCGGGTTGTTCCTGCTGCCGCGCGCCGAGCGCTTCGGCGCCGAGTTCATGCTGCTCGCGCTGCCGCTGGTCGCGGCGTACCGGCCGCGAGTCACCTGGCTGCCCGCGCTGCCGGCGGAGGCGCGCCTGGCGCTGCTGGCTCTGGTCGTGGTGTTTCCCTTCGCGCACCTGTGGCTCGTGATGAAGACCGACTGCCCGTTCCCGCTGTGCACGCGCGGGTTGCCCGAGGGCTCGGTGGCCTTCCTGCGCCACGTGAACGCGCAGGGCGGCGTGCTGAACCATCCCAACGACGGCGGCTATCTCGAGTGGGAGCTCTACCCGAGACACTCGATCTTCGTCGACCTGCAGACGCCGTTCCTGTTCTCGGACCGCGACATCTTCCTGGCCGACCAGGCCTTCATGGATCCGGTGGTGTTCGGGTCGCTGGTCGAGCGCTACCACCCGCCGTTCGTGCTCGCGCCCAAGCGCGCGCGCCCGTTCGGAACCTTCGTGGCGAAGATCTCGGACTACGTGCCGGTGTTCATCGACGACGACTCGGTGCTGTTCGCGAGCAGGGGCGCGCGGCCCGAGCTGGTGTCGGCCTGGGCGATCACCGCGATCGACCCCTTCACCGCGCAAGTCACCGACAAAGCCCGAGCGCCCTCCGAGCTCGCGCGCGCCAACGCCGTGTATCCCGCGGGCAACCGGCTGCGCGTGCTGGAGGGAAACCTGGCGATCGAAGCCGGTGACGTGGACCGGGCGCTGCGCATTGCGGACGAGCTGATTCCGCTCCACCCCGACCGGCCCGAGCCCTACCAGCTGCGCGGCGACGCGCTGCTGCGTCGGGAGCGCTTCGGCGAGGCGGCCGAGGCCTACCAGGCCGCGCTCGCGCGCGGCGGAGACACCACCGGCCCCGGACAGCTGTTCTATCTCCAGAGCCGGCTCTGGGCCTGCTACGAGCGCCTGGGCAAGAAGCCCGAGGCCTACCGCGCCATGAAGCTCGCGCTCGGCGACATCTTCGATCCCGAGGTCGGGTACCGCGAGCTCGCCACGTTTGCGAAGTCGGCGCTCGACGCGGGTCACACCGACGAGGGCGCGCGGCTGTTGGGCTTCGCGCTGGCGAAGACCCCGGCGAGCGAGGTCGACCTGCGCCGGAGCATGGAGCTCTTGCTGCGCAGCGTGCAGCGGAGCCCCGGAGAGACCTCCGCGCGGCAGTAGAATGGGCCGTGGCCTTCCGGACCGACGACCGCGACGTGCACCCGCCGCACCGCTACGCGGACTACCGCTCGACGCGGCTGCGCGCGCCGGCGCGACCGCGGGTGCCCTGGAGCCACTCACCGACCGAGTGCGCGGGCCCGCGCTTTGCGGCGCCCGCGGCGCTGGAGGCCGACCTCACGGCCCGGCACGCCGCCCCGCCGATCGGCGAGCGCATCGCGCTCACGGGCCAGCTGCGCGACGAGGACGGCCGCCCGCTCGGCGGTGAGCTGGTCGAGATCTGGCAAGCGAACGCGGCGGGCCGCTACGCGCACCCGGTCGACCAGCATGCGGCGCCGCTCGACCCGAACTTCAGCGGGGTGGGGCGCTGTCTCACCGACGCCGACGGGCGCTACCGTTTCGTGACCATCAAGCCGGGCGCGTATCCCTGGGGCAACCACGAGAACGCCTGGCGCCCGGCCCACGTACACTTCTCGGTGTTCGGCCCGGCGTTCGCGACCCGGTTGGTCACCCAGATGTACTTCCCGGGTGACCCGCTGCTCGAGCACGACCCGATCTTCCTCGCCGTGCCCGAACCGGCGCGCGAGCGGCTGGTCTCGCGCTTCGACTGGTCCGAGACGCGCGCGGAGTGGGCGCTGGGCTACCGCTTCGACCTGGTGCTGCGCGGGCGAGAGGTGACGCCGGGGGACCCGGCGTGAAGTCCCGAGTCACTCCCGCACAGACCATCGGCCCGTTCTTCCACGGGCTGCTCGGAGCGACGGAGAACGCAGGGGGCGCTGCGGGGCCGGGCACGCTCGCGCTGCGCGGACGGGTGCTCGACGGCGCCGGCGCGCCGGTGAGCGACGCGTTGCTCGAGCTGTGGCAGACCGACGGCCGGGAGTGGCGCTTCGCGCGCGCCGCCAGCGATGCCGCGGGGGAGTACCGCTTCGCGACGCGCAAGCTCGCGGGCGCGCCGCTCTACGACGGCCGGCCGCAGGCGCCGCACGCCGACCTGTCAGTCTTCGCCCGCGGGCTCCTGCACCGGCTCGTGACGCGCGTGTATTTCCCCGACGAGGCCGAAGCCAACGCGCGCGACCCCTTGCTGGCCTCGATCGCCGACCCGGCGCTGCGCGCGCGGCTGGTCGCGCGCGCGGACGGCGAGGGCGCGCTGCGCTTCGACGTGGTGCTGCAGGGCGAGCTCGAGACGCCGTTCCTCGATGTCTGAGTCGGGTCTCTTCGCGGCGGTGTTCTCGACGCCCGAGCTCGACGCGGCGTTCTCGGCGCAGGCCTGGCTGCAGGCGCTGCTCGACTTCGAGGCGGCGCTCTCGCGCGTGCAGGCGCGCGCCGGGCGGGTGCCGCAGCGCGCGGCCGACGCCATCGCCGCCGCCTGCCGTGCCGAGCGCTTCGACGCGGAGTCCCTGGCGCGCGCGACGGCCGCGGCGGGAAACCCGGTGATTCCACTCGTGCGCGCGCTGGTCGAGTCGTTGCCGCGCGAGGCGAGTGACTTCGTGCACCTGGGCGCGACCAGCCAGGACGCGCTCGACACGGCGCTCATGCTGCTGTGCCAGAAGGCGCTCGATCGCGTGCTCGCTCTGCTCGACTCGCTGTGTGAGCGCTGCGCGGAGCTCGCCCATGCGCACCGCGCCAGCGTGATGCCGGCCCGCACCCTCTTGCAGCAGGCGCTGCCCACCACGTTCGGGCTGAAGGCGGCGGGCTGGCTCGACGCGCTGGGCGACGCGCGTGCGCGGCTCGCCGGCCTGCGCCGCGCCGGGCTGGCCGCGCAGCTCGGCGGCGCCGCGGGCACGCTCGCGGCGCTCGGGCCCGACGCGCTCGCGCTCGCGGCGGCGCTGGCGCGCGAGCTCGGACTCGCCGATCCGGCGCTGCCGTGGCACGCCCAGCGCGGGCGCGTGGCGGAGCTCGGCTGCGCGCTGGGAGTCACTGCGGGGGCGCTCGGCAAGCTCGCGCTCGATCTCGCGCTGCTCGCGCAGACCGAGGTCGGCGAGCTGCGCGAGAGCGCGGCGCCGCAGCGCGGCGGCTCGTCGACCTTGCCGCAGAAGCGCAACCCGGTGGGCGCGGCCGCGGCGCTGGCCTGCGCGAAGCGCGCGCCGGGGCTGGTGGCGACGCTGCTCGGCGCGCTGCCGCAGGAGCACGAACGCGGCGTGGGCGGCTGGCAGCTCGAGTGGGAGACTCTGCCCGAGCTGTTCCGAGTCACCGGAGCGGCGGCGAGTCACCTGCGCGACGCGCTGCGCGGGCTCGAGGTCGACACGGCACGCATGCGCGCGAACCTGGCGGCGAGCGGCGGCGCGATCAGCGCCGAGCGCGTGGCGCTCCTGCTGACTCCCGCGCTCGGCCGGCTCGCGGCCCAGGAGCGCGTGGCGGCCGCCTCGCGCAGTCCGCTGCCGCTGCGCGAGGCGCTCGCGCGCGACCCGGAGGTCGCGGCCGCGCTGGCCGGCGCGAGCCTCGACGAGCTGCTCGACCCCGTCCACTATCTCGGCGAAGCGCACGCGCTCGTCGAGCGCGCGCTGGCGCGCCACCGCGGGCGCTGAGTGACGTCTCGCACCTGCGTCGGAATCGTCGGCGCCGGACCCGCGGGCCTGGTGCTCGCGCACCTGCTCGCGGAGCAGGGCGTCGAGTGTGTCGTGCTCGAGCGCCAGACGCGCGAATACGTCGAGCGCCGCGTGCGCGCGGGCCTGCTCGAGCACCGCACGGTCGGGCTGCTCGAGCGCCACGGCCTCGCCGAGCGGCTGCGCGCGCGCGGCCAGGTGCATCGCGGCGTGGAGCTGCGCTTCGCGGGCCGGCGCCTGCGCATTCCGTACGCCGAGCTCTACGGCGGCCGACACATGTGGGTGTACGCGCAGCAGGAGCTCGTGGCCGACCTGATCCGGCTGTGGATCGCGCGCGGCGGCGCGATCGAATTCGAGGCGGAAGTCAGCGGGCTCTCCGGCCTGGACGGCGAGCGGCCCGAGATCCGCTACACGCGTGCGGGCAACGCCGAACGGCTGGCGTGTGACTTCGTGGCCGGCTGCGACGGCTGGCACGGGCCGTCGCGTTCCGCCGTTCCGGCGGGCGCGCTGCGCCTGCACGACCACCGGCTGCCGTTCGCCTGGGTCGGCGTGCTGGCGCAGGTCGCCCCGTCGACCGAGGAGATCATCTACGCCCACCACGAGCGCGGCTTCGCGGGTCACATGCTGCGCAGCGACACGGTGAGCCGCTTCTACCTGCAGACCGAGCCCGATGACCCGATCGAGCTCTGGCCCGACGCGCGCATCTGGGACGAGCTGCAGCGCCGCCTCGCGGTCTCCGACGGCTGGAAGCTGCGCGAGGGGCCGGTGCTGGAGAAGTCGGTCACCGACATGCGCAGCAACGTGGTCGAGCCCATGCAGTTCGGCCGGCTGTATCTCGCCGGCGACGCCGCGCACATCGTGCCGCCCACCGGAGCGAAGGGGCTGAACCTGGCCGTGTCCGACGCGCGCGTCCTGGCCGAAGCGCTCGCGGCGCGCTGCAAACGCGGCGACTCGGCGCCGCTCGAGGCCTACTCCGCGACCTGCCTGCGCCGCGTGTGGGTGGTGCAGGCGTTCTCGCTCTGGATGACCTGGCTCATCCACCGCCTGCCGCCGGACACGCCCGAGCTCGCGCTGCGCACGCAGCTCCAGCGCGCACAGCTCGAGCTCCTCAGTCACTCGCGCGCGGCAGCCGCCGCGTTCGCCGAGAGCTACGTCGGCTTCGAAGAGCTCTGAGCCTGCCCGGCGCGCCGATCCAAGAGCCGCTGGCCGTCCTCGAGCACGATCTTCCACTCGGGGTGGCGCATGGCCCGATCGAGCCCGTAGGGCTCCGCGGGGTTGCGCGCGGGCGGGCGCAGCGCGAGCTGCCACCAGCCCACGTCGTGCCACTCACCGAGCTTGAAGCCCACGGCGGGATACACACCCACCGGCGTGAAGCCCTGCGCCTCGTGCAGGCCCACGCTGCCCGCGTTGGGCAGGGTGATTCCCGCGTATGCGCGGTGGAAGCCCTGGAGCGCGAGCAAGGGCAACAGCGTGGAGTAGAGCGCGTGACCCACGCCCCGCCGCCGCGCGCGCTCGTGGATGTAGACCGTCACGTCGACCGACCAGCGGTAGGCGCCGCGCTCCCGGTGCCGCCCTCCGTACACGTAGCCGAGAATCTCGCCGTCGTCGTCGCACACGAGGTACGGGTAGCTCTGCAACGTCGAAGCGATCCGCCGAGACATCTCCTCGATGCTCGGCGGATCGACTTCGAACGAGATTGCAGTGTCGCGGACGATCGGGGCGTAGATCGCCTGAACGCCCGCTGCGTCGCTCGGCTCGGCGAGCCGCACGACGGGCCTCACTTACAAGGCCTCCTCGCCGCGTTCGCCCGTGCGGATGCGAATCGCGTCGAGCACCGGAGTCACGAAGATCTTTCCGTCGCCGATGCGCCCGGTATTCGCGGCCTTGCGGATGGCCTCGACGACCGCGTCTGCGCGTCCGTCGGAGACCACCACTTCGACCTCGATCTTGGGCAGCATGTCGACGACATACTCCGCACCGCGGTACAGCTCCGTGTGGCCCTTCTGCCGCCCGAAGCCGCGCACCTCCGAGACCGTCATTCCCTCGACTCCGGCCGCAGTCAGCGCGTCGCGGACCTCGTCGAGCTTGAACGGCTTGATGACCGCCTTGATCATTTTCATGTTTCGAGTCTCCCGCCCCTTCGATCCTTCGATCAGTGGTGCTGGTGCGCGGTCGCGAGCGCCGCGGAGCCCTCCGCCCCGTGGCCGCCGTGGCCGCCGCCCATGCTGGATCCGCTCGTCATCGAGTATGCGCTCTCGCTGTGCGCCGAGACGTCGAGGCCTTCGAACTCCTCTTCGTTGCTCACGCGCAGGGAGCCGAACACAAGCTTCAGCCCGAGCAGAATTGCGAACGACATCGCAGGCGCGAAGACCGCCGTGAAGCCGATGCCCTTGAGTTGGATCATCACCTGCTGCGCGTTGCTCGTGATCGAGCCCTCGGCCGGAGCGCCGTAGGTGGCCGCGAACAGGCCCGAGGCCAGTGCGCCCCAGGCGCCGCCGACGCCGTGCACGCCGAACGCGTCGAGTGAGTCGTCGTAGCCGCCGAGGGGCTTGAGGAAGGTGACCGCGGCGTAGCAGATCACCGAGACGCCGATGCCCACCTCGATCGAGCCGATCGGAGTCACGTTGCCGCACGCCGGCGTGATGGCCACGAGGCCGGCCACGGCAGCAGTCGCGGCGCCGAGCGCCGTGGGCTTGCCGCGGTGGATCCACTCGATCAGCACCCAGGTCATGAGCGCGGCCGAAGTCGCCGTGCTGGTGTTCATGAAGGCCAGCGCGGCGAGCGGGCTCGCGGACAGCGCGCTGCCGGCGTTGAACCCGAACCAGCCGACCCAGAGCAGGCCGGCGCCGATCAGACACAGCGGCAGGCTGTGCGGCGGCATCGGGTCACGCCCGAAGCCCTGCCGCTTGCCGACCATGAGCGCCGCGACCAGCGCGGAAGTGCCGCTCGACATGTGGACCACCATGCCGCCCGCGAAGTCGATCGCGCCCGACTTGAAGATCCAGCCGCCGCCCCAGACCATGTAAGCGAGCGGGCAGTACACCACCAGCAGCCAGATGCTGATGAACGCGAGGAAGGCCGAGAACTTCATGCGCTCGGCCACGGCGCCCAGGATCAGCGCCGGAGTGATGATCGCGAACATCGCCTGGAACATCACGAACGCGTACTCGGGGATCTGACGCGGCGGCGTGGCGAAGTTCGCCGTCATCGAGTCCAGAGTGACTCCGTTCATGAACATCTTGTCGAGGTTCCCGAAGAAGTCGCCGCCGCCGCTCGAGAAGGCGATGCTGTAGCCGACCACGATCCAGAGGATCCCGATCGCGCCCGCCGCGATGAAACACTGCATGAAGACGTTCAACACGTTCTTCGCGCGGACCAGGCCGCCGTAGAAGAGCGCGAGGCCCGGCAGGGTCATGAGCAGCACGAGCGCGGTCGCGGCGAGCACCCAGGCGGTGTCGCCCGAGTCGATCACCTTCGGCGCGTCGTCGGCCCAGGCCGTGCCGGACAGGATCAGGGGAAGGGCCAACCCGAGCGCCGCCCCCGCGGCGAGCTTCGTCGCCCTGCTTCGTTCCAAAATCGCAAGCATGTGGGATCTCCCTCCTCACTTGGGTGAAGGACGTTTGAGGTTCCGGACAGCAAGGACGATGCCACGCGCGCCGCGCCGCGTTCTGCCTGGATTCTGCGCACACTGCCCAGGTCACGAGCGCGTCTGCCCGAGGGCTGGGCAGCCGGCAGGCCTGACTCAGCGGTAACCTTCGGCCACGGGCCGGCGCGGGAGATTCCACCAGACGGTTTCGCACAGCTTGGTGACCTCGGGATCGAGCCGGAGCTCGGCGCCCGCGAGCGTGGCGTCGAGCTGGTCCGGCCGGCTGGCGCCGATGATGGCCGAGGTGATTCCGGCCTGGCCGAGCACCCAGGCCACCGCCACCGAAGCCAGCGACAGCCCGCGCGCCTCGGTCTCCTTGGCCAGCTCCTCCACCGCGGCGAGCTGCACCTGGTCCCAGTAGCGGTGCTGGTACATCTCGCCCGCACCCTTCAGGGTGAAGCGGGTGCCGGCGCGCGGGGCCTCGCCCGTGCGGTACTTGCCCGAGAGCAGCCCGCCCGCGATCGGGTTGTAGACGATCACGCCGATGCGCTCCTGGCGCGCGAACGGGAGTATCTCCGTCTCGATCTCGCGGTAGAGCAGGTTGTAGCGCGGCTGGAGTGTCTCGTAGCGGGCCAGCCCGAGCTCGCGCGCCACGCGCTCGGCCTCGGCCAGCCGGTACAGCGGGTAGTTCGAGCAGCCCACGTAGCGGACCTTGCCCGCGCGGACCAGATCGTCGAGCGCGCGCAGCGTCTCGTCGATCGGCGTGTGCGGGTCGAAGAAGTGAGTCTGGTACAGGTCGATCACGTCGGTGCGCAGCCGGCGCAGGCTGGCCTCGACCGCGCGCTGGATGTGGAAGCGCGACAGCCCCACGTCGTTCGTGCCCGCGCCCATCTGGCCGCGGCACTTGGTCGCGAGGAACACGCGGCCGCGGTTGCCGCGCGCCTGGAGCCAGTTGCCGATGATCTCCTCGGTGCGGCCCACCGTCGGCAGCCCGCCGCCCAGCGGATACACGTCGGCGGTGTCGAAGAAGTCGACGCCCGCTTCGAAGGCGCGGTCCATGATCGCGAACGACGTGGGCTCGTCGGCCTGCACGCCGAAGGTCATCGTGCCCAGGCAGAGCGAGGGCACGCGGATCCCGGTTCGTCCCAGCGGTCGTCTGTCCATGGGGGGCCTCCTCGCTAGAATTCCAGCATGTCCGAGCTGTTGGATTGGATCGAGCTCGAGCGCGAGCTGCTTGCGGACTGCAAGGTGTTCACGGTGAGCTGCATGACTTCGCGCTCGCCGCGCACGGGCGCGACCCACCCATTTTACAGGATCGACTCGGCCGACTGGGTGAACGTGATCGCGCTGACGCCGGACGACGAGCTGGTGCTGGTGCGCCAGTACCGGCACGGCGAGGGGCGAGTCACGCTCGAGATTCCGGGGGGGCTGGTCGACCCGGGCGAGAGCGCGGCGACGGCCGCCGCGCGCGAGCTCCTGGAAGAGACCGGCTACCGCGCCGGCTCGGTCGAGCCGCTGGGTGTGGTGAATCCGAACCCGGCGCTGTTCGGGAACCGCACCGAGACCTTCCTGGTGCGCGGCGCCGAGCGCGTGGCCGAGATCGCGAACGGCCACACGGAAGAGACCCGGGTCGAGCTCCTGCCGCGCGCCCGGCTGCACGACACCCTGCGCGCGGGGCGGATCACCTCGGCGCTGGTGGTCGCGGCGCTGTACTGGTTCGAGCTGGCGGAGCGGCGATGACTCACGCGATGAAGCCGCGCATGCCGCTGGGCGAGTTCCTGGTCGCGTACCTGCGGCGCATGGGCGTGACTCACCTGTTCGGCTTGCCCGGCGACCTGGTGCTGGGGCTGTTCCAGAGCCTGGCGCGCGAGCGCGAGCTCGAGATCGTGACTTTCTCGCACGAGCCCGCGGTCGGCTTCGCGGCCGACGGCTATGCGCGCGCGACACGCAAGCTCGGGGTGATCTGCGTGACCTACGGTGCGGGCGGGAACAACATCGTGAACCCGATCGCCGCCGCGTACGCCGAGCGCGTGCCGCTGCTGGTGATCTCGGGCGGGCCCGGCGCCGAGGAGTCACGCCGCTCGGGCATCCACCACATGGTGAAGTCGATCGAGTCTCAGTGGCGGGTGCTCTCGGAAGTGACCTGCGACGCGCGCATCCTGCGCCAGCCCGAGCTCGCCGCGCAGGAGATCCATGAGCTCGTGTGCAACGTGATGCGCGAGCTGCGGCCGGGCTATCTCGAGATCCATCGCGACCAGGTCGACCTCGAGATCTCGGTGCCCGAGGAGATCCGCAACTGGACCGGCGACCTGCCCCGGCCGACCTCGGACCCGCGCCGGCTGTCCGAGGCGCTGCGCGACACGGTCGAGCGCCTGCGCCGCGCGGAGCGGCCGGTGCTGATCGCCGGCGTCGACCTGCACCGGGTGGGCGCGCACGGTGACTTCCTGCGCCTGGCCGAGAAGCTCGAGTGCGCGGTCGCGACCACCATGCTCGGCAAGGGCGTGTTCCCGATGGACCACCCGCTGCACCTGGGCATCCAGATGGGCCCGTTCGGCGCCGAGCCGATCCAGCGCCGCGTGGCCGCGGCCGACCTGGTGATCGAGCTCGGCACGCAGCACACCGACATCAACCTGGGCCGCGCCGCCGAGATCGCGCCCGCGGAGAAGACGCTCTGGGCCGAGCCGGAGCGCGTGTCGATCTCGTTCCACCAGTACCAGGGCGTGATGCTGCACGAGTTCGTGCGCGGGCTCGCCGATTCGGTGCTGCCGTGCTTCCGCGAGAAGGTCGAGTACTGCGACAACCTGACGCGCACCCCCTTCGAGTCACACGCCCGGGAGCGACTCACGACCAACGACCTGCTGGTCGAAGTGAACGAGTTTCTCGCGCGCCACCCCGGGCTGTACGTGGTGGCCGAGTCGGGTGACATGCTGTTCGGCGGGCTCGAGCTGCGCCTGCACGGCGGCATGTATCTCGCGCAGGGTTACTACGCGTCGATGGGCTTCGGCGTGCCGGCGGCGCTGGGCGCGCAGCTCGGCACCGGCGTCCGCCCGCTGATCCTGTGCGGCGACGGCGCGTTCCAGATGACGGGCATGGAGATCTCGCACGCGCCCCGGCACGGTCTGAGCCCGATCTGTCTCGTGGTGAACAACGCGGGCTGGGGCATCTTCCGGCCGATCGTCGAGCGCCAGGAGCTGCTCGACGTGCCGGTCTGGCCGTACGCCGAGCTGGGCCGCGCGCTGGGCGGCGGGGGCCTGCGCGCGACCACGCGCGGCGAGCTGCGCGCCGCGCTCGAGGCCGCGTTCCGCGCCGAGCGTTTCTCGCTGGTCGAGGCCGTGACTCCGCCCGACGACCTGTCGCCGATCTCGCGGCGGTACATCACCTCGGGCGCAAAGCGTTAGAGCAAGCCCGACTGGCTTCGTTCGCCTGCGGCTCACTGCGCGCGGCTGACGCCGCTTGCACGCCTCGCTCGGGGCGGCCCTCGCTCGGCTTCACTCTCCGACGCGGCGGCCTTCGAGGGTCATCTGCCAGCCGACGCCGCGCTCGCGCAGCTCGGCGGCGTAGATCGAGTCACGGCGCAGCCAGCGCGAGGCGACGGTCGCGACTGCGGTCGCCATCACGAGCGGCAGCACGATCGCGTAGTCGCCGGAGAGCTCAAACACCAGCACCGCAGCCATGAGCGGCGCGTGCGTCGTCGCCGCGCTGGCGGCGGCCATGCCCACGAGCGCGTAGCCTCCGGTGGGCCCCGCCGGAATGCCGAGCGCCGTGAGCCCCGCCCCGTAGAGATACCCGAGCGCCCCGCCCACGAGCAGGGTGGGGGTGAACACGCCGCCCGGGTTCCCGGACGAGACCGAGAACGTGGTGGCGACACACTTGCCCACCAGCAGGAGCGCCACGAAGCCGACCGAGAGCCGCGCGTCGAGCAGCGCGTTCAGCGGCTCGTAGCCGTTGCCCGCGACCTCCGGCAGCGCGACCAGCACGAGGCCGCAGGCCGCGCCGCCCAACGCCGGGCGCCAGGGCAGCGGCAGCCTGCCGGAGCGAAACAGGTCCTCGCCGAGTGACAGGAGCCGCATGAACGCCTGCGCGCCGAGCGCCGCCCCGAGGCCCAGTCCCGCGAACGCGATCAGCTCGAACGGTGACTGGAGCTGGAACACGCGCTGGCCGTAGATCGGCCCCGCGCCGGCGATGGCACGCGTGAGCGCCGACGAGATCGCGGTCGCGACCAGCGCCGGCAGGATCGCCTCCAGCGCGACCACGCCGATCACCACCTCGAGCACGAACAGCACTGAGGCGAACGGCGTGTTGTAAGCGGCCGCGAAGCCGGCAGCCGTGCCTGCCGCGATCAAGAGCCGCGTGCGCTCGGCGTCGAGCGCGAGCCGGTCGCCGATGAACTTCCCGGCCGCACCGCCGAACTGGATCAGCGGGCCCTCGCGCCCGAGTGATCCGCCCGACGCGATCGCCAGCCACGAGGCCGCCGACTTCTGCAGCGTGACTCGCATCGGCAGGTCGACGCGGCCGAGCGCGACCGCCTCCATCACGTTCCCGACCCCGCCGCCGGCGCGGCCGGTGCTCAAGAGGCCGATCGCGCCGCCGCACAGGCCGCCCAGCGCGGGCAAGGCGACGCGCAGCCAGCCGGGCATGCCGCGCATGGCCGACACCACGTCGCTGGCGCCGAAGACCCCGTGCATCACGGCCGCGAGCGATGCGCGAAAGCCGACCGCGAAGGCGGCCGCCGCGACCGCGACCAGCCCCACCCCCAGCCCGAACCGCCAGCGCTCGATCCAGCGCTCGAACACGCGCGGACTCTATCATCGCGCCGTGCGTGGGAAGGCGACTCTGTGGGCTCTGCTGTTCCTGGTGGGCTGCGCCAGCGGGCCACCCCTGCGCGTCGGGACGAGCGGCGACTACGCGCCCTTCTCGAAGGGCGGCGAGGGCTTCGACGTCGAGGTCGCGCAGCGCTTCGCGGCCGAGCTCGGCCGGCCGGTCGAGTGGGTGCCGTTCCGCTGGCCCGAGCTCGGCGAGCGGGCGGCGCACGGCGACTTCGACGTGGCGATGAGCGGAGTCACCTGGCGCGCGGACCGCGACGTGCACGGCTGGCTCAGCCTCGCAGTGGGGCAGGGCGGGCCGTGCTGGATCGGCGCCGCCGAGCCCGCCACGCTGGCGGTGAACCGCGGCGGCGTGCTCGAGAGCTTCGCGCGCAGTCAGTTCCCCAAGGCCAAGGTCAGGGCCGTCGACGACAACGAGTCACTTCCTGGATTGCTGGCCGCGAAGCAGGTCGACGCGATCGTGACCGACAGCTTCGAGCTCGCGCACTTCCTGCGCGCGGGGGACCCGGCTCAGTGCGAAGCCAAGACCCAGCGCAAAGTCTACTGGGTGACTCCCGCGCACGCCGTAGAGCTCGGCCCCGCGCTCGACGCCTTCCTCGAACGGCGCGAGCCCGAGCTGCGCCAGCTGCGCGCGAAGTGGTTCGGCGCGCCGCAGCCGCGCGCCGCGGCGGACGACGTGATCGACCTGGCCGCCCGCCGGCTCGAGCTGATGGACTTCGTGGGCGGCTGGAAGCGCGCCCACCACCTGCCGGTCGAGGACCGCGCGCAGGAGACGCGCGTGCTCGACGCGGTCGAGGCCAAGGCCCGCGCGCTCGGCCTCGAGCCCGCCGGCGTGCGGCGCCTGTTCGAGCTGCAGATCGCCCTGGCCAAGCGCATCCAGACCGGCACCGCCCGCAGCGACTCGCCGCTCGAGCTGGAGGGAGAGCTGCGGCCGGCGCTCGCGCGACTGTCCGACCGGCAACTCGAGGCGCTTCACCGCGCCGCTCCAATCTCCGAGGCCGCGCTCGGCCCCGAAGCCCTGGCACCGCTGGCTGCGGTGCTCGAGCCCCGGGAGCTCAGCGAGCTGCGCGCCGCTCTGCTCGCCATCGCCCCGGCCAGATGAGCATTGCCCAATCCGCCGCGCGGGACGAGAATTCCAGCTGCGGGGTGAGCCGGAGGGCCGGACATGGGCCTGATCACAGAGCTCCTGGCGAAGCGTTCTCCCGTGGTGCACATCGTGAGTCCCGACCAGACGGTGCTCGACGCCGTGGCAGTCATGGCCGCGCGCAGGGTCGGCGCCGTGCCGGTCGTCGAGCGCGGCCACCTGGTCGGCATCTTCAGTGAGCGCGACGTGATCTGGCGCGTGGTCGCGCGCGGGCGGTCGGTCGAGAAGACGCGCATCGTCGAGGTCATGACTCCCGACCCGGTGACTGCCGAGCCGGGCGACGAGCGCGCGCTCGCCATGCTGAAGATGGAGGAGGCCGGCTGCCGGCACCTGCCCGTGGTGCAGTACGGCGCGGTGGTCGACATGCTGTCGATCCGCGACCTGTTGTTCGGCGAGCTCGAGGAGCGCGCCGAGGCCGTCGACTCCCTGCGGCGCTACATCGGCGGGAGTTACTAGGGCGCGCCCGCTCGGGGCTTTCGCGAGCGGATCTCGTAGACGATCGAATCCGGCGTGGGCCGCGAGCTCGTGACGACCACGTCCTCGGCCTTCAGGATCACCGTCCACATGTACCCGATGAAGCCCTCCGCCGTGATGCGCGAGAACTCGGGCAGGTCACGCCCGCCCTCGACCGCGATGCGCGCCCAGGTCGGGTCTTCGCCCGGCTCGTACGTCCAGCGCCCGAAGTTGTAGGCGACCGAAGCGAAGGTCACGATGATGCGGCCGGCGTTCGCGCCCCAGCGCTCGGTCGTCGCCTCGAACTGCTTGTACAAGCCGAGTGCGTGGATGTCCTTGGCGGCGCGTTCGCCTTCGGCGCGCAGGCTCGCCTCCGACGAGTCACCCCACTCGCTCTCGATCGCGATCTCAGCCACGCGCGCCAGAGTCGCGACCGGCACCCAGCTCGATGCGGCGAGCTGCTTGCCGAGATAGTGGAAGTCCTCGGGGCGGAGGCGCTCTTGGAGCGTCTCGCGGCTCAAGCGGCCGGAGGCGAGCAGGCCCTCGATCTGATCCGCCGTGCGCTGGAACAGGGTCGCCTTGATGGACGGGACGGCCAATGTCGCTCTCTCCGCTCCGCCGCTCTTCGGCGGTCGTACAGCCGGGGTTGAACCGCTATCGTGAGCGGCCCAAATGCGACTCGCGCTGGCGCAGATCAACACCACGATCGGAGACTTCGCGGGCAACCTGCGCGCCATCCGCGCCGCGGTCGAGCGCGCCCGGGCCGAGCGCGCCGACGTTCTGATCCTGCCCGAGCTCGCGGTCTGCGGCTATCCGCCGGGCGACCTGCTGGAACGGCCGAGCTTCCTGCGCGACCAGACGCGCGCGCTCGAGGAGCTGGTCGCGGTGTCGCGCGACATGGCGATCCTGGCCGGTGCGGTGCTGCCCGCGCCGCAGGGCGCGCCCAAGCGCCTGTCGAACGCGGCGCTGCTCTTCGATCGCGGCGAGATCGCGCACGTCCAGACCAAGACCCTGCTCCCCACCTACGACGTCTTCGACGAGTCACGCTACTTCCAGCCGGCGACCGAGCGGCGCACCGTCGAGTTCCGCGGCCGCCGGGTGGGCATCGCGATCTGCGAAGACGTGTGGAGCGGCAAGTTCTGGGGCGCGCGCCGGCCTTATCCGGTCGATCCGGTCGAAGAGCTGGTGCGCGCCGGCGCCGAGGTCATCTGGACCATCTCGGCCTCGCCCTGGAACCAGCGCAAGATGGCGCTGCGCGAAGCCATGCTGTGCGACGCCGCGCGCCAGCACCACGTGCCGATCGTGTTCGTGAACCTGGTGGGCGGCGACGACGAGCTGATCTTCGACGGCACGAGCTTCGTGGTCGACCGCGACGCGCGCGTGGTGACTCGCCTGGCGCGCTTTGCCGAGGACTTCGCGGTGATCGACCCGTTCGCCACGGGCCGGCCCGAGGCGACGCCGCTCGAGCCCGATCCCGAGCTGCTCGAGCGCGCGCTCGTGCTGGGCATCCGCGACTATCTGGGCAAGCTCGGCCTGGGCAAGGTGGTGATCGGTCTCTCGGGCGGGATCGACTCGGCAGTCACTGCCGACCTCGCGGTGCGCGCGATCGGCGCAGAGAACGTGGCCGG
This sequence comes from Myxococcota bacterium, assembly GCA_035498015.1. Taxonomy (NCBI): domain Bacteria; kingdom Pseudomonadati; phylum Myxococcota; species Myxococcota bacterium. The sequence goes on along the minus strand of DATKAO010000029.1, from coordinate 6,865 downwards.
GCTGCTCATGCCGGGGCCGTTCTCGTCGGAGCACTCGATCAGCGACGCCGAGGCGCTGGCGCGCAACCTGGGCATAAAGACGCGCACCGTGCGCATCGACGGCATCTACAAGAGCTACCTCGAGCAGTTCCGCGGCATGTTCGGCCCGCGCGAGAGCTACGGACTCACGCAAGAGAACGTGCAGGCGCGCATTCGCGGCGCACTGCTCATGGCGGCCTCCAACGAAGAGAACCGCATCGTGCTCGCCACGGGCAACAAGAGCGAGCTCAGCATGGGCTACACCACGCTGTACGGCGACCTGGTCGGCGGGCTCGCGGTGCTGGGCGACGTGCTGAAGCGCGACGTGTACGCGCTGGCGCGCCACGCCAACCGGGCCGGCCCGCGCATCCCGCGCGGCTCGATCGAGAAGCCGCCCTCGGCGGAGCTCGCGCCGGGTCAGAAGGACAGCGACTCACTGCCGGCGTATCCGGTGCTCGACGAGGTGCTGCACCAGGCGATCGAGCTCGGGCTCCCGGGCGACGAGATCGAGCCGCCCGAGGGCGCGACGCGCGAGACCGTGGCCTGGATCCTGCGCCAGATCGACCGCAACGAGTACAAGCGCCGCCAGGCGCCGGTCGTGCTCAAGGTCTCCGAGAAAGCGTACGGCTCCGGCCGCCGCATCCCGATCGTGCACCGCAGCGGCTGGGGCGTCTGAGCGGATGCCCCGCGCGTGGGCGGTCGCCGCGGCCTTGCTGTGCGCGGGCTGCGCGCTGTTTCTCGGCTCGGACTCGGAGCGCCTGGCCAAGTGGCAGGGCCAGACGGTGTCGCTGCGCGGACTCACCTTCCGGCACCCGGTGACCCTGCGCTGGGTGGACGAGAGCGAGATGAAGCAGGTGCTGCTCGAGGAGTCCGACGCCGAGCTCACGCCCGCCAAGGTGATCCCCGAGCGCGACGCGCTCGCGGCGCTGGGCGCACTGCCGCCCGACGTCGACCTCGCCAAGGAGATGGTCGGCCTGTACGCGAGTCAGGCCGCGGGCATCTACAGCCCGCGGCGCTCCACTCTGTTCGTGAACCAGTCGAACATGGGCGAGCTGAAGTCGCTGGTGATCGGGCCGATCGTGGTGCACGAGCTCACGCACGCGCTGCAGGACCAGAACTTCCCCGGGATCCTCGATCTCCTGCTGGGGCTGGAAGACCAGGACGACGTGGCGCGCGCGCTCCAGGGCACCGTGGAGGGCGATGCCACCGTGACCATGCTCGGGGCGATGCCGGGCGTGGATGCGAAGGCCGACCGGATGCACCTGGCCGAGGCCGTGCGCGACAGCATGCTGAAGGAGCTCGACGACCGCAGCTCCGAGTTCGGCCGCGCGCCGCGGCTGCTCGCGGTGTCACTCGTGTTTCCCTACGCGTACGGCACGGTGATCGCCGCGAGTCACTGGGACACCGCGGGCAACGCCGGGCTCGACGCGCTGCTGGTCGAGCCGCCGCTCTCCACGCTCGAGGTCCTGCATCCCGAAGCGCACCCGGCGGTCGAGTTCGTGAAGCTCCCGGACGACCTCGCGCCCGAAGGCTGCACGCTCGACTACGCGAACGTGGCGGGCGCGCTCCTGGTCCGGGTGCTGTTCGAAGCCACGCTCTACGCGGCCGAGCGCGAGGCGCTGGTCTCGGCCTGGCGCGGCGACCGCTACGCGAAGCTCGGCTGCGGCGACCAGTGGGAGTTCGTGTGGCTCACGCGCTGGAGCGCGCCCGAGGCCGCCGAGCGCTTCGCGAAGGTCTACGACTCACTCGCGCCCGGCATCGCGGCGCGCACGCCGCTGCGCGGCCCGGCCCAGGTCGTGGTGCGCGGGCGCACGGCGCTCGTGGTGACTCCCGGCCTCCGGCCGCGCGCCGACGCGATCCTGCAGGGCGCGCAGATCCGCGCCTACGAGCACTTCAGCGACTGGGTCGCGGGCGGCTGCTACCCGGACGTCGCATGTCCCAGCCGCGCCACCGTGCAGCGCGCCGGGCTCAAGTAGCGCGCGCCGTCCGGGTCTTGAACTTGAAGTATCTGCCCAGGCGCGCGTTGGCCTGCTGGTCGTTGTTCGACTTGATCGCGCGCTTGAAGGCGGCGAAGTCGCCGTCCTTGGCGAAGCGGTCGCCCGCGGCGAGCAGCGCCTCGTCGAGCGCGCGCGGCGAGCGCGTGCTCTCGAGTGACTCGTAGGCGCGGATGAAGCGCGCCTCCTCGACGCCGAGCTCCGCCAGCGCGCGCCGGGTCTTGCCCCAGGTCAACAGCTTCGGTGCGGTTCCTTTGGCGCGGGGGTTTCTCGGACCTCGCTTCGTACCCGTACCCACGTTTTCCTCCCGGTCGGTTCGGAATGCTGTTCTAGCACGCCCCGACTTTCCATGTGGGTCCGATTTCGCGACGCGCTACCTTCCTGCGCCACGCGCCCGTAGCTCAGCTGGATAGAGCGAGGGACTTCTAATCCCTAGGTCGGAGGTTCGACTCCTCCCGGGCGCGCTCTCCGTCTCGATGGGTCAGTGGGGAAGGGATTCATGCCGAAGCGTTCTCTGGTCACCGGCGGCGCCGGGTTCATGGGCAGCCACACGGTCGACAGCCTGCTCGCGCTGGGTCACGAGGTGGTCGCGCTCGACGACCTGTCGGGCGGCGACCGCTCCAACGTGCCCAAGGGCGCGACCTTCGTGGAGGCCTCGGTCACCGATCACGAGCTGCTCGCCGAGCTCTTCGCGCAGCACCGCTTCGATTACGTGTTCCACCTGGCCGCGTACGCGGCCGAGGGCCTGAGTCACTTCATCCGCCGCTTCAACTACACCAACAACGTGGTGGGCAGCGTCAACCTGATCAACGAGTCGATCAAGCACGAGGTGAAGTGTTTCGTGTTCACCTCGTCGATCGCGGTCTACGGCGAGCTGCCGCCGCCGATGACCGAAGACATGGTGCCGCAGCCCGAGGACCCGTACGGCGTGGCCAAGCTCGCGGTCGAGCACGACCTGCGCGCGGCGAAGAAGTTCTTCGGGCTGGACTACGTGATCTTCCGCCCGCACAACGTGTACGGCAGCCGCCAGAACCTGGGCGACCGCTACCGCAACGTGGCGGGCATCTTCATGAACCAGCTCATGCGCGGCGAGCCGTGCACGATCTTCGGCGACGGCACGCAGACGCGCGCGTTCACGCACGTGTCCGACGTGGCGCCCGCGATCGCGCGCTCGGTCGAGACACCCGCGGCGCTGTGCCAGGTGATCAACGTCGGCTCGGACACGCCGGTCACCGTGAACGAGCTCGCGGACCTGGTGCGCGAGGCCATGGGCGTGGGCGGGAAGAGCGTGCACGTCGAGGCGCGCAAGGAAGTCGCGCACGCGTTCTGCGACCACCGCAAGTTCTCGCGCGTGTTCGGTGAGCGCCGCGATCCGGTAGGGTTGCGCGAGGGCCTGCGCGAGATGGCGACCTGGGCCAAGGCCAAGGGCCCGCAGTCGCCCAGCGTCTTCGGCGAGATCGAGGTCGACAAGGGCCTGCCGCCGATCTGGGCCAAAGCCTCAAGGAAGCGCTGACTCCCGCCGTTGCGGACGCGTGCCCGTAGATCGCACCGCACTCCTGTTCTGCCCGCCGCTCGCGCCGTTGGAGCTCGGGCCCGCCAAGCGCGTCGCGATCGGGCGCGGCCGTGACTGCGAGCTCAACCTGATCAACGACTCGGCCTCGCGGCGACACGCGGAAGTGTACGCGGAAGGCGCGGAGTTCCTGGTACGGGACCTGGGGAGCAAGAACGGCACGTTCGTGAACGGCGCCCCGGTGACCCGCCCGCGCGCGCTGCGTCCGGGCGACCGCATCGCCGTGGGCACGAGCACGATCACGTTCTGTCTGGTCGAGGGCTCGGTGGCGGGCTTCTTCAAGGACCCGGAGGGCCAGGAGACCATGATCGTGGCGCGCGAGCCGCAGCGCGAAGTGTTCCGCGGCGAGCTGTCCGAGATCCCGATCTTCGTGGTGCTGCAGATGCTCGAGATGGGTCACAAGAGCGGCGTGCTCGAGGTGACTGCCGACTCCGGCCCCGTGCGCCTCTGGCTGGGCGACGGCCAGCCGCTGCACGCCGAGAACGAGAAGGCGCGCGGCATGGAGGCGGCGCTCGCCGCCGTGGGCAGCACGCGCGGCAGCTTCCGTTTCGAGGCGGGCAGCGACGCGCGCGAGCGCACGCTGCTCATGTCGATGACGGAGTTCCTGCTCGAAGCCAGCCGTCAGATCGACGAGTCACACCTCTAGAAGACGCGCCCCGCGCGCGCGTCCGTCGGCTCGCCGTCCGCGAACATGGCGCTTGCAATTGTGACATAACTTATGTCAGAAATTGACCCATGAAGCGGATCGCGATCCTCGCCGTCGTCGCCCTGCTCGCGAGCCTTCTCGGATCCGCAGGCGGCCGAGCGGCCGACCCGAACGCCGACGCGATCCCGGCCCTGCCGTTCGCGGAAGGCGACGTGATCACCTACGACCAGGTCGACAAGCTCCGGGACTACCTGCCGAAGGAGTTCTGGGACAACCGCGAGTTCTTCCTGTACGAGGGCATGCGGATCGAGATCGGGCCGACCCAACGGGACTACAGCGAGTCGAGCGCGTACAAGGCCGCGTCGGAGCGGTACCAGGGCCAGGCGAAGATCGGCCGCGACGGGTCGCTCATCGACTACACGGGCGGACGCCCGTTCCGCACCGAGTCGATCGACTGCAAGGGCGACCCGCAGGCCGGCACCAAGATCATCTGGAACTTCGCCAAGTCGTGGACGGGCAGCGGCTGGAAGACGAAGTTCTTCTACAGCTACTGGGATCGCGGCGAGCAGCTCCCGCTGTTCTATCGGGGCACGTCCGAGGGTGTGATGCTCGCCCAGCGCGTCGAGCCGGAGTACCAGGACTCACACGGCGACGTGTTCGAGAGCGAGAAGCGGCTGTCGGCTGGCGGTGTCTCCATCGAGGAGCCCTTCGACGCGCGCGGCATCTTGACGCTCTCCTACCGCTACAAGGCCTCCGATGGCCCGCTCGACCAGGCGCGCAACGACGATCTGTGGGTCTACGTGCCGGACCTGCGCCGCGTGCGGCGGATCTCGCAGGCGCAGCGTACTGACTCCATCCAGGGCACGGACTTCACGATGGACGATCTCCGCAGCTTCTCCGGCGTTCCGACGCAGTACGAGTGGACGTGTCTCGAGGAGAGGAAGCTGATCCACCCGATCAACGCGACGAAGCTCGGCTTCCCGTACCGCGACGACTACAACTACGGCCCCTTCGGCTTCTCGTACGCGAACGATCGCTGGGAGGTGCGCGACGCGTATCTCGTGCGCTTCAAGCCCAAGAACGAAGACCACCCTTACAGCCGAAAGGACATCTGGATCGACAAGCAGACCTACCAGCCGCTGTACAGCTTCGCGTACGACCGCAAGAAAGATCTGTGGAAGATCATCTGGCACAACTTCCGCTGGACCGAGGACTGGCGCGCGCAGACACCGGCGCAGACCGACCCGCTGTCTCCCAATGGCATCTGGAGCCCGCCCTGGGAAGGCGTCCCCGATGTGCGCGGACTCCGACTCGCCTCGCAGATCATCGTGAACGTCCAGACCGGCACGGGAAACCGCATCGAGGTCTGGAACAACCAGGGCGGTCCCCCGGGGAGCAAGGGTGAGATCCGCAAGCTGATCGACATCGGCCGGCTCAACAAGGGGCGCTAGAGCGCTGCGGTGCTGCGCTGGACGATCGGCTTCGCGCTCCTCGGAGTCATCGCGCTCCTCGCGTGGCAGGAGCTGCGGTATCTGCGCGCGCGCCGCGACCTCGCCCACGACCTGCAGCCGATCCTCCACTCGGGACGCGTGTTTCACGTCGTCACGTTCCTCTCCTTGGCCGGCGACGACCCCACCCTGTTCGCGGCGCTGCGCGAGCTGCGGCGAGCATCCGAGGCTTCGGGCGACGGGCGGGTGGTCTACGCGGGCAAGGTGGCGCTGAACGCGCTCGCCTCGAAGCAGCTCGTCGCTCGCTTCGGCGGCGAGGAGCCGTGGCGCGCGGTGCTGCTGGCGCAGTTCGACTCGCGCGCCGCGGCGGAGAGCGTGCTCGCGAGCGAGGGATACCGCCGGGCGCTCGCACTCTTCGGCCGGAGCTACGCGTGCGGGATGCAGCGATCCGCCTGGATCAGCCTCGGGCTGCCGATCGTGCTCTTGGGCAAGAGGATCGCCCAGATCGTCTCGCTCGCGCCGTCTCACTTCCCCTTCGTTGCGGCCGAGCCCAATCCCGAGATCGAAGCGCGCGCAGCGCAGCTTCTCGCCGCCCGCGAGTACGGTGCCCGTGCGGTGGTCGTGGTGAACCTCTTGCAGCAGGGCACGCCGGAGAACGCCGCAGCCGACGCCAGATACACCGCGGCGATGTTCGGGATGATGGCGGAGGGCGCGCATGGGCCGCTCCACGTCGGCGACGCGGTGCCGCTCGAGGCGGGCGATCGTTTCGATCGGGTCGCGCTGGTGTACTACCCCGGAGTCCAGTTCTTCGCCGACATGATGCGCAGCCGCTTCTACCGCGACATCGTCGGCGACAAGCAGCTCGCCGATACCCAGGCGTCGATCACCGTGCCGGTGCTCGACCGCTTGTGACCCTCGCAGGGAGATCCGTGGTATGACCCATTTCATCCGGACGCCGGACGAGAGCTTCGCGGCCCTGAAGGACTTCGATCACCCGCCCCACTATCACGGCTGGCAGGACCTGAGACAGCACTACGTCGACACCGGGCCCCGCGGTGCCCCGGTTGTGCTCTTGCTCCACGGCATGCCGACCTGGGCCTATCTGTACCGCGACATGATCCCGCGCCTCGTCGCCGCGGGCTACCGCTGCATCGCACCCGACCACATGGGCTTCGGACGCTCGGACAAG
>DATKAO010000028.1 GCA_035498015.1 Myxococcota bacterium | reverse complement strand
ACGCTCGACCCCCACACCTCCTACCTGTCGAAGGATCTCTACAAAGAGGTCCAGCGCGACACCAAGGGTGAGTTCGAGGGTCTGGGCATCGAGATCACCAAGGGCGACGGCGACAAGTCCGAGGGCTTCGTCTCGGTGGTGTCCCCGATCGACGGCACGCCTGCCGCGCTGGCCGGCATCCGCGCCAAGGACCAGATCGTGGCGGTGTGTCCCGACGGCAGCGAGAAGAGCTGCAAGTCGACCCAGGACATGAACCTGCTCGAGGCCGTGAAGATGATGCGCGGCCCGCGCGGCACGAAGATCCTGATCCAGGTGCTGCGCGACGGCTGGGCGCAGCCGAAGCCGTTCGTGATCAAGCGCGCGTCGATCCGCGTGTCGAGCGTGACTCTGCACATGATCGACAAGGACATCCCGTACGTCCGCCTGTCGCAGTTCCAGGAGCGCACCGCGCCCGACCTCGAAGAGGCGCTGGCCAAGGCGCACGAGACGGCGGGCGGGAACTTCCGCGGCCTGGTGCTCGACCTGCGCGACAACCCGGGGGGCTTGCTCGACCAGGCCGTGAAGGTCGGAGACATCTGGATCGACGAGGGCATGATCGTGTTCTCCGAGGGCCGCAACGGCGGGAACCGCATGGAGTGGCACGCCAAGAAGGAAGGCACGGAGCCCGAGTACCCGATGATCGTGCTGGTGAACGGGGGCAGCGCCTCGGCCAGTGAGATCGTCTCGGGCGCGCTCCAGGACCACAAGCGCGCGCTCGTGCTCGGCACGCAGACCTTCGGCAAGGGCTCGGTGCAGACCATCATCCCGCTCGAGGACGGCTCCGGCCTGCGACTCACCACGGCGCTCTACTACCTGCCGAGCGGCCGCTCGATCCAGGAGGTGCGCGTGCAGCCCGACGTCGTGGTCGAGCCGTTCAGCGAGGCCGAGCTCGCGGCGCAGAAAGAGACCAAGGACCAGCAGCGCCATCCCATGGGCGAGGAGGACCTCGCGGGTCACTTCGTCTCCAAGGACAAGAAGCAGCAGGCGGCGCCCGCACCGGCCCCGGCCCCGGAGCCGGCGACCGAGTCCGACGCGCCCGAGGCGGGCCCGGGCGGCGCCGACAAAGAGGCGCGCTTCGCCAAGTCCGTCGACTCCGATCGCCAGCTCTCGCGCGCGATCGAGCTCTTGAAGAGCTGGACGGTGTTCTCGAAGTTGCACCGGGAGGGCGGCGCCTAGCGCCCGCGGAGCAGTCACTGACTGACTCGCGCGGCTGGCCGTTCTGGATCGCTGCATCGGCGGTGGTCCTGGGCGGAGCCCTGCGCCTGGGGGCCGCGCGCGGCGATCTGTGGCTCGACGAGATCTGGTCGCTCCAGCTCGCGCACGCCGCGCCCACGGCGCTCGACGTGATCTGGGGCCTGCACTTCGACAACAACGACTACCTGAACACGCTGTGGATGCGGCTGTGGGGCGACGACGGGTCGGCGCTCGTGCAGCGCGCGCTGTCGGTGGCGGCGGGCGTGGGCCTGGTCGCGCTGGGCGCGGCCTTCCCACTCGAGCGCGGGAGACTCGCGGCGGCAGTCACGGCGTTTCTGCTCGCGGGCTCGCGCTTTCTCGTGCACTACGGCTCCGAGGCGCGCGGCTACGGCCCGGCGTTGTTCTGCGCGCTCGCCGCGTATCTCGCGCTCGAGCGCCATCTGGCCACGCGCGAGCGGCGCTGGGCGGGCGGCTTCGCGGCCAGCGCGCTGCTCGGGCTCTTGTCCCACCTCACGTTCGTGTTCGTGCTGGCGGGCGCGGCGGCCTGGGTGGCGGCCGACGCCTGGCGCAGCCGGCGAGCGAGCGCGCTCGACCTCGCGCTGCTCGCGCTGCCGGTCGCGTTCCTGGGCTTCCTGTGGCTGGTCGACGTGCGCTGGCTGGCAGTCGGCGGCGCGCCGCACTACGACCCGCTGGCGGTGCTGCCCGACCTGGCCGGCGCCACGCTGGGTCTCCCGGAAGGGGCGCTGCGCTGGCTCGGGCTCGGCTTCGTGGCGGCCGCGGGCTACGAGCTGTGGGCGCTCGCGCGAGCCCGCGACCTGCGCGCGGTGTTCTTCGCCGGCGCGTTCCTGGCGCCGATTCCCTACCTGCTGGTGCTCCGGCCCGAGTACGTGTACCCGCGGCACTTCGCGGTGCTGGTGCCGCTCTTCCTGTACGTGGCCGGCTCGGGGTGGGCGCGGATCGCCGGCCTGGGCCGCGCCGGGCTCGCGGCGGCCACGCTGGCGCTGGCCGTGTTCGCCGCCGGGAACGCGCTGCAGCTCGCGGCGCTCCTGAAGGACGGGCGGGGTCACTACCGCGAGGCGGTGGAGCTGATCCTCGCGAGCAGTCCTCCGGGGCCCATCACCGTGGGCAGCTTCCACGACTTCCGGAACCGCACCGTGCTCGAGGACCAGACGCGCCGGCTGGGCGTGCGCGACCGGATCCGCTACGTGGAGACCCGGCAGGTCGGCGAGCACCCGCCCCAGTGGCTGGTCTTGCACGACTTCCGCCTCGAGCCCCCGCGCAAGGACTACATCGAGGTGCTGGGCCACGTGTACGCGCTGGTCCGGATCTTCCCGTATGCGGGTCTCTCGGGCTGGACCTGGCTGGTCTACCGCGAGATCCCGCAGCCGCCGCAGTGAGCTACCGTCGGGCCATGCCGCCAGTCACGCGCGAGGCCGAGCCCGTCCCGGTGCTGCAGGTCGGCGAGCTGGTCGAGCTCGTGCGCGGCACGCTGCGCCACGAGGTCGGCGTCGTGGTGGTCGAGGGCGAGATCGCCTCGCTCTACCGCTCGCGCGCGGGTCACCTGTATTTCGACCTCAAGGACGAGCGCGCGCTGTTGCGCGCGGTCATGTTCCGCGGCGCGCAGGAGGAGCTCGCGATCGAGCCGCAGGAGGGCATGGTCGTGCGCGTGCGCGGCGTGCTCGACGTGTACTGGGAGCGCGGGGCGCTGCAGCTCGTGGTCTCGGAGCTCGCGCCGCGCGGCGAGGGCGCGCTGCGGCTCGCCTTCGAGAGACTGCGCGCGGAGCTCGCGGCCGAGGGGCTGTTCGCGCCCGAGCACAAGCGCGCGCTGCCCTTCCTGCCGCGGCGCATCGGGCTGGTCACGAGCGCGCAGGGCGCGGCGATCCACGACTTCCTGCGCGCGCTGCGCCGGCGCTGCCGCACGCCCGAGGTGCTGGTCTACGACGCGCGCGTGCAGGGCGAGGGCGCGTGGCGCGAGCTGGTGCGCGGGCTGCATCTGGTCGCGGAGCGGCCGGGCGTCGAGGTGATCGTGCTGGCGCGCGGCGGCGGGTCACTCGAGGATCTGTGGAACTTCAACCGCGAGGAGCTGGTGCGCGCGATCTTCGCGCTCGAGACACCGGTGGTCTCGGCCGTGGGTCACGAGGTCGACTGGACGCTGTGCGACTTCGTGGCCGACGCGCGCGCGGCCACGCCGACCGCGGCCGCGGAGCTGGTCGCACCGGACTCGAACGCGCTCCTGCAGCGCGTGGCTGCGCTCGAGCTGCGCATGAAGAGCCGGCTGCGCGCGCGCTTGCGCGAGCTCGGCCATCGCCTGGAGTCACTGCGCCGCGGGCTCGTGCACCCCGCGCAGCGCCTGCGCGAAGCGCGCCGCAAGCTCGGCGACCTGACGCTGCGGCTGGGCACGGGCGTGCAGCGGGCGCACGAACGCGGCGCCGCGCGCCTGGCGGGCCTCGCGGGCCGGCTCGACGCGCTTTCGCCGCTGGCCGTGCTCGGCCGCGGCTACACACTTGCGTTTCGCGAGGCCGACGGGCGGCTCCTGCGCGCGCCCGCCGAGGTCTCTCCCGGAGACGCTATCCTGCTGCGGCTCGCGCGCGGGCGAATTCGCGCTACGGTGCGCGAGTCCGAGAGCGAGCCGGAGCTCTGAGGGGAGGACATGGCGGCAGGGCAGGACCCGCAGGAGTCGGAGCCGCGGTTCGAAGCGTGTCTCGCCTCGCTCGAGGCCGTCGTGGCGCGGCTCGAGAGCGGGGAGCTGGAGCTCGAGCAGGCGCTGGCAGCGTTCGAAGAGGGCGTGTCGCTCGCCCGCCGCTGCTCGAGCAGCCTGGAAGCCGCCGAGCTGCGCATCCGCCGGCTCGAGGAGACCGCCAAGGGCCCGGTGGAGCGCCCGTTCGCCGAGGACGCCTCGTGAGCGCGGACGTCGATCTCGAGCGCTTTCTCGACCAGTCGTGCGCGCGCGTCGATGCGCAGCTCGACCAGACACTCCCGCGCGCCAGCGAGTCACCCGAGCCGCTGCACGAGGCCATGCGCTACGCGGTCTACTCGGGCGGGAAGCGCCTGCGGCCCGCGCTGGTGTTCGCGGCAGCACACGCCTGCGGGCTCGCGCCCGAGCGCGCAGCCCCGCTCGCCGCAGCGGTGGAGCTCGTGCACACCTACTCGCTCGTGCACGACGACCTGCCGGCCATGGACGACGACGACCTGCGCCGCGGCCGGCCCACCGTGCACGTGAAGTTCGGCGAGGCGAACGCGATCCTGGTCGGAGACGCGCTGCTCGCGCTGGCCTTCGAGGCGCTGGCGGACGCAGGCGCGCCGAGCGCGGTGGTCGCGCGGCTGGCACGCGCGGCGGGCTCGCGCGAGCTCGTGGGCGGCCAGGTCGATGACCTGGCCTTCGATCCGGAGCGGGCCAACGCGGCGCTGGTCGCCTCGATCCACGAGCGCAAGACGGCGGCCCTGTTCCGCTTCTGTGTCTGGTCGCCGGGCGTGGCCGCGGGGCGGCCGGCGCGCGAGCTCGAGTCACTCGACGCGTTCGGGCTCGCCTACGGTCAGGCGTTCCAGCTGGTCGACGACCTGCTCGACGGCGGTCGCGACGAGTGCTCGATTCTCTTGGTGACCGACGAGTCGGGCGCGCGCGAGCGCGTGCGCGACGCGGTCGGCCGCGCGCTCGCGCTCGCCGACTCGTTCGGCGCGGGCGGCGCGTACCTGCGCGGCCTCGCGGCCGCGGCCGCCGGTCGACTGAGGTAGGGGAGACGATGAGTCACATACTGGACGAGGTGCGCTTTCCCGACGACCTGCGGCGGCTGCCCGAGGACCGCCTGCCCGAGGTCGCGGCCGCGGTGCGCGGCGCGATCATCGACACGATCTCGAAGACCGGCGGTCACCTCTCGGCCGGGCTGGGCGCGGTCGAGCTGGCCGTGGCCCTGCACTACGTGTTCGAGACGCCGCGCGACAAGCTGATCTGGGACGTCGGTCACCAGGGCTACCCGCACAAGATGCTCACCGGCCGGCGCGAGCAGTTCGCGTCGATCGGCAAGAAGGGCGGCATGGGCAAGTTCCTGCGCCGCCACGAGTCACCCTACGACGTGTTCGGCGCGGGTCACGCCGGGACCTCGATCTCGGCCGCCACGGGCATCGCCGAGGCGATCCGCCGCCGCGGCGGCAAGGAGAAGGTCGTTGCCGTGATCGGCGACGGCGCGCTCACCGCCGGCATGGCCTACGAGGGCCTGAACAACGCCGGGTATCTCAAGCTCTCGAACCTGGTGGTCGTGCTGAACGACAACGAGATGTCGATCTCGCCCAACGTCGGCGCGCTCACCTCGTTCCTGGCGCGCCGCTGGTCCGCGCCGCAGACGCGCCGCCTGAAGCACGCGGTGAAGAGCTTCCTCGAGTCGATCCCGGGCGCCGGCGACGAGCTGGTCGAGATGGCGCGCCGCGCCGAGCAGAGCTTCAAGGCGTTCATCTCGCCCGCGCAGCTCTTCGAGGGCCTGGGCTTCAACTACATCGGCCCGCTCGATGGTCACAATGTGACCGAGCTGGTCGAGGCCTTCCGCAACGTGAGAGACATCGAGGACAACGAGCACCCCGTGCTCGTGCACTGCCGCACCGAGAAGGGCTACGGCTACGAGTACTCGCAAGCCGACCCCGTGAAGTATCACGGCGTCGAGCAGTTCGAGGTCTCGTCGGGCGCGATGAAGAAGTCACCCGGCGGCAAGCCGTCGTGGACCGGCGCCTTCGCCGATGCGCTGATCGCGCTGGCGAAGACCGACCCGCGCATCGTGGGCATCACCGCGGCAATGGCGGGCGGCACGGGCCTGGACAAGTTCGAGCAGGCCTTCCCGGACCGCTTCTACGACGTGGGCATCGCCGAGCAGCACGCGGTCACGTTCGCGGCCGGGCTCGCGACCGAGGGCCTGAAGCCCGTGTGCGCGATCTACTCGACCTTCCTGCAGCGCGCGTACGACCAGATCGTGCACGACGTGTGCGTGCAGAACCTCGACGTGACCTTCGCGCTCGACCGCGCGGGCCTGGTCGGCGCCGATGGCGCGACTCACCAGGGCCTGTACGACATTGCCTATCTGCGCGCGCTGCCGAACATGGTGGTGATGGCGCCCAAGGACGAGAACGAGCTGCGCCAGATGCTGAAGACGGCGATCGAGTACCCCGGCCCCGCGGCGCTGCGCTTCCCGCGCGGCTCTGCGCTCGGCGTGCCGCTCGACGCCGACATCAAGCCGCTCAAGATCGGCGAGGCCGAGCTGCTGCGCGACGGCAGCGACGCCGCGATCGTCGCGCTGGGTCACTCGGTGGCGGCCGCGCAGGAGGCGGCGCAGCGACTCGCCGAGCACGGCATCTCCGCGGCGGTGCTGAACGCGCGCTTCGCCAAGCCCGTCGACGGCCGTTGGCTCGCGGAGCTCGCGCGCCGCTGCCACGCGCTGGTGATCGTGGAGGAGCACGCCAGTCAGGGCGGGTTCGCCGACGCGGTGCTGGCCTGCCTGGCCGCGCAGGGCATCTCGGTGCCGGTGCGCGCGCTCGGCGTGCCCGACGAGATCGTGGAGCACGGCTCGCAGGACGAGTGGCGCGCGGCGATCGGCCTCGACGCGGAAGGCATCGAGCGCGCCGTGCGCGCGCTGCTCGCGCGCTAGTCACTCCGGCCGGCTCGCGCCGCACAGTGGCTCGCCCGAAGGTCCGCCTCGATCAGCGCGTCGTCGAGCTCGGGCTCGAGACCACGCGCGCGCGCGCGCAGGCGCGCATCCTGGCGGGCGAGGTCGAGCTCGACGGCGTGGTGCTCGACAAGGCGGGCACACAGATTCCCGCCGACGCCCAGCTCGTGCTGCGCGCGCGCAGCCGCTACGTGTCGCGCGGCGGCGAGAAGCTCGCGGGCGCGCTCGACGCGCTCGGCGTCGATCCCGCGGGCCTGCGCTGCGCCGACGTGGGCGCGTCGACCGGCGGCTTCACCGACTGTCTCCTGCAGCGGGGGGCCGTGCACGTGTTCGCGCTCGACGTCGGCCGCGGCCAGCTCGACACCAGGCTGCGCGCCGACCCGCGCGTCGAGTCACTGGAGCGCACCAACGTGCGCCACTTCGTGCCCGGCGAGCGCGCGCCCTACGACCTGGTGACCGCGGACGTGTCGTTCATCTCGTTGCGCACGGTGCTGCCGAAGCTCCGCGAGCTCGTGCGCCCGGGCGGACGGCTGCTCGCGCTGGTGAAGCCCCAGTTCGAGCTCGAGCGGAAGGCCGCGCCCAAGGGCATCGTGCGCGATCCGGAGCTGCGGGCGCGCGCCGTGCGCCAGGTGCGCGAGGCGGCCGAGGCGCTGGGCTTTTCGACCCTGGGCGAGGCCGAGAGCGTGCTGGCGGGACCCAAGGGAAACCGCGAGGTCTTCCTCCTGCTCTTGCGCGCGGGAGAACCCGAGGCCGCCGGGCGCTGATTTGCCAAGTGGCCGCGGCTGCCTAGACTAAGCGCACCATGTCGGTTGTTTCTCTCACGGAAGCGGCGGCTTCGAAGGTCCGGCAGCTGATCGAGCGCGACGGGCGGGCGGGCTACGCGCTGCGGCTCAAGGTCGTGGGCGGCGGCTGCAGCGGTCTGCAGTACCAGCTCATGTTCGACGACAAGGTCGGCGACTGGGACCAGAAGAGCGAAGCGCACGGCGTCCCGGTCGTGGTCGACTCGAAGAGCGCCGTCTACCTGCTCGGCACCAAGATCGACTACGTCGACGACCTGAACGGCTCGGGCTTCAAGATCGAGAACCCCAACGCCACGTCGACCTGCGGCTGCGGGCAGAGCTTCGGAGCGTAGGGCGCCGAGCTCTCAGAAGTTCGGCATCCGCCCGCGCGCGAGCTGCGTGAGCGTGAACGCCTCGTCGGGCACTTCTGCGCCCACGACCACGTTGCGCACGCGGCGCACGGTGTGGCGGCCGGTGCGGAGGTCGGTCATCTCGTCCTCCATCGGGATCCACCACTCGATGTTCTTCTCGATGCGGTCGATGCGCGCCTCGTAGCGCTTCCACAGGCCGGCGTCGTCGAAGTAATCGGTGCGCACGATGACGGGCCGGTCCTGCGAGACCCAGGCCAGGAGCATCGTGTACGGGCCGTCGAGCGGGCGCAGGCGCAAGACGCGGCAGTCCTCGCCGTCGATGCGGTCCTCGCCCAGCACCTCGATGCGGTAGTCGTCGGCGCGCCGCGCGCGGAAGTCGGCATAGTTGAAGTCACTGCCGAAGAGCGACGCGCGGTAGCGGCCCATGCTCACCGGCCGCACCTGGCCGCGCGTGCCGACCGAGGTGAAGGCGCGGTCGGACTCGCCGGGCTTCTGGAACAACAGCACGCGCGCCGAGTCGCGCCGCCCGTCGCCGTCGTACACCAGCGTGCGGGTCTCGCCGCCCTTGGTCTTGCGGCCGTACGCGAAAGTGACTCCCTCGGCGTCGGGCAGGCCTTCGTCGATCGACAGCTCCACCGCCACCAGCACGTCGGGCTGATACAGATTCCGTAGCGCGGCGTCGAGCGCCTCGCGCGCGTCCGGTCCGTCGAAGCCGACCAGGAAGGGCGAGAACGCCAGCACCAAGGCGAATGACTTCCAGCGCATGCCGCACCCGTTTCGGCGGCACCGTCCGTCGTCGCGCGGAGCGCTAGTAGGAGGGGAACCGCCCGGCCCGAAGGTTCGAGCTCGTGAAGAGCTGATCGGGAAGGACCGGGTCGAGATTGAAATTTAGAAGCGTCACGACCTGGTCCGCTTCGCCGGGGCGCTCGATCGTGCGCCGCCGGATCACGGCGCTCTCGCCCGCGCCCTCGACGTCGCCCGCCGAAACGGTGACTCGCCTCACCAGGTGCTCGCCTCGCAGATACTGTGTCTCGAGCGCCAGGCCGGAATCCCGCGCCAGGAAGGTCAGCACGCGGTCGTAGTCGCCGGCGCCGGCGCGCAGCCTCTCTTCGAGCACGCGGCAGGGCCTGCCGTCGGACGCGCGGTCTGCAAGGCGCGCGAGCGCGAAGTCCGAGGCGCGCTGGGGCCACAGATCGGCCAGCGCCGGCAGGCCGGGCGCGAAGGGCAGGCGCTCGATCGGGCTCGCCAGCACCACGTCGAGCGTTCGACCCGTGCGCCGGTCGACCCCGAACAGCTTGGGTGAGCGGAAGTACTCGATGCCCGGCGCGCCGTCCTCGCGCTCGCGAATCAGGAACGCGAGCGGCTCGTACTTGTGCGGCTCGAACACGCGCACGAATACCTCGGCCTTGCCCGAGACCCAGCGCCGCGCCACGCCGTAGGACAGCTCCTGGCCCTGCCAGTCGCTCTTCCAGACCTCGACCGCGGTCGTGCCGAAGTTGCGCTGGCGGGCGAGCGCGGCCAGCTGCGCGGCGTCGGGCTCGTCGCCGGCGCGCGCCGGAGCCGCGAGCGCGGCGGCGCAGAGGGCGAGCGCGGCGAGTGACGCGATCCGCAAGGCACCTCCCGCGGCTCGCTGGCGACGCGCGGGCCGAGGGCGCAGAGTGTACCGGTGCAGCCGCCGATCTATCTCGATCACCACGCCACGACGCCGACCGATCCGCGCGTCGTCGAGGCCATGCTGCCGTACCTGGGCGAGGAGTTCGGGAACGCTGCCAGCCGCACGCACGCCTTCGGCTGGCGCGCCGCCGAAGCCGTGGAGCGCGCGCGCGCGCAGGTCGCGGCGCTCGTGGGCGCCGACGCGCGCGACGTGATCTTCACCTCGGGCGCCACCGAGGCCAACAACCTGGCGCTCCTGGGCGGAGCCCGCGCGGCGCGCCGGGCCGGAGCTGCGGCGCGCCTGGTGACTTGCCGGACCGAGCACCGCGCGGCGCTCGACCCCGTGGCCGCGCTCGAGCGCGAGGGCTTCGCGAGCGCGCTCCTGCCGGTCGACGCCGGGGGATTGCTCGACCCCGGCGCGCTGCGCGCGGCGCTGCGCGAGCCCGCGGCTCTGGTCTCGGTCATGCACGCCAACAACGAGATCGGAGTGATTCAGCCGATCGCCGAGCTCGCGCGCGTGGCGGCCGAGGCGGGCGCGGCGTTCCACTGCGACGCGGCGCAGTCACCCGCGACCGTGGCGCTCGACCTGACCCGGCTCGGTGTCGACTTCCTCTCGCTCTCCGCGCACAAGCTCTACGGGCCCAAGGGCATCGGGGCGCTCGTGCTGCGCCGTCGCCCGCCGCCGGCCCGGCTCGAGCCGATCCTGCACGGCGGCGGTCACGAGCGCGGCCTGCGCAGCGGCACGCTGCCGGTGGCGCTGTGTGTCGGCTTCGGCCGGGCGGCCGAGCTCGCGCGCGCCTCGCGCGACGACGACGCGCGCCGGATCGCGGGCCTGCGCGACCGGCTGTGGGCCCGGCTCGAAGCCGGCCTGCCGGCGATCGTCCGGAACGGCGCGGCCGAGCCGCGCCTGGCCGGGAATCTGAACGTCTCGTTCCTCGGCGCGGAAGGCGAGGCGCTGCTCGCCGCGCTGCCCGAGCTCGCGCTCTCGACCGGCTCGGCCTGCACCTCGGCCAAGCGCGAGGCCTCGCACGTGTTGCGCGCGCTGGGCGCCGACGGACCGCGCGCGCTCTCCGCGCTGCGCTTCGGTCTCGGGCGCGCGACCCGCGCAGACGAAATCGACCGCGCGGCGGAGCTCGTGATCGCGGCCGTGCGCCGGCTGCGCGCGCTGTCCCCGGTCTGGGACGACCTGCAGCGCGGGGCGCGGCGCGCGGCGCGCACGTGAGCGAGTACTCCGACGCCGTGCTGGCGCACTTCCGCGCGCCGGTCGGCGCCGGACGACTCACTCCCGGAGCGCCCGGGGTGGCGTGCGGCGAGGCGCGCGACGCGCAGGGCGGCCAGCGCGTGCGCCTGCACGTGCGCCTCGAGCACGCGCGGCTCGCCGACGTGCGCTTCCAGGCCTTCGGCTGTCCGGTCACGATCGCGGTCGCGAGCGCGGCCGTGGAGCAGCTCGCGGGACGCGGCCGCGACGCGGCCCTGGCACTCACGGCCGATGCGCTCGCCGCGGCGCTCGCGCTCGCGCCCGAGCAGGCGCGGCTGGCCGAGCTGCCGCTGCGGGCGCTGCGTCTCGCGCTCGCGTATCTTGCGCCCCCCATGCCGCCCAAGAGCGACAACCTGACGCCGAGCCCGAGTCACGTCTCGCGCGCCGACCGGGCGGCGCTCCTGCGACACCGTTCGGTGACGCTCTGGCTCACGGGTCTCTCGGGCTCGGGCAAATCGACCCTGGCGCGCGCGCTCGAGCAAGAGCTGGTGTCGCGCGGCGTGCTCGCCTACGTGCTCGACGGCGACAACGTCCGCGACGGCCTGTGCGCCGACCTCGGCTTCTCGCCCGAGGACCGGGTCGAGAACATCCGCCGGGTGGGAGAGGTGGCGAAGCTCATGAACGACGCCGGGGTGCTGGTGCTCACCGCGTTCATCTCGCCCTACCGCGACGACCGCGCGCGCGTGCGCGCCGCGCTCCCGCCGGGCGAGTTCCTCGAGGTGTTCGTCGACTGCCCGCTCGAGATCTGCGAGCGCCGCGACCCCAAGGGTCTCTACCGGAAGGCGCGCGCGGGCGCGATCGCCGAGTTCACCGGCATTTCGGCGCCCTACGAGCCGCCCGACGCCCCCGAGCTGCGCGTCGCGACCGGCACGCAGCCGCTCGCGGAGAGCGTGCATGCGCTCCTGGCCGCGCTCGAGGCGCGCGGACTGATCCCCGCGGCGCGCGCGGCCGATAAGACCTGAAACGGCCGATTGCCGGTGCGTCATGTCACTGCTAGGCTGCCGTCTTCTCGAAGGATTTCGGTCATCCGAGTCGATCACACCGCGCGCACGGCCCTGATCTCGCTGCTCGCCCTGGCGGCGGCGTCCTGCGCCACGTGGCCCGGCGGCGACACCGGCTCGCCGATCCTGATCGACCAGCCCGAAACCCACGTGACTCCGGTCTCGCCCGAGGCGGAGGCCGGCGCCGAGTTCATGCGCGGCCGCGCGCTCGAGCTCGACCGCCGCTATCTCGAGGCGGCCGAGGCCTACGAGCGCGCCGCTCGCCTCGACCCGCAGTCGGCCGAGCTGCAGCGCGCGCTGGCACAGGTGTGGATGGCCGCCGGCGAGCCGGCGCGCGCGCTCGACTACGCGGAGCGCGCGCTCGCGCTCCAGCCCGACGACGAGGACCTGCGCGTCGGGCTCGCGGGCCTGCACGCGCGCATGCGCAACTACGATCGCGCGATCGAGCTGCTCGAGCCGCTGGCGGACAAGGGCACGCTCAGCGACGAGGGCATGTACACGCTCTTCACGCTGTACCTGAACCTCGACAAGAACGATCAGGCCATGCGCATCGCGCAGCGCATGATCCAGAAGGACCCCGACGACGTGCGCGGCTATCTCGCGCTGGGCGCCGCGTACGAGCGCGACGACAAGCCGGTCGAGGCCGAGCGCGCCTACCGCAAGGGTCTCAAGGTCGAGCCCGACCAGGCCGCGCTGTTCGACGCGATCGCGCGCCTCAAGCGCCAGAGCAAGGACGCCAAGGGCGAGATCGCGATTCTGCGCGAGAAGCTCGCGGTCGCGCCCGGTGACCCCGCGGCGCTGATGCGCATCGCGCAGATCTACGAGGACCAGAAGGACCGCAAGCACGCGATCGCCGCGCTCGAGGAGCTGGTCGACGAGCACCCGGAGCTCGCCGCGGCGCAGTTCCGGCTCGGTCTCTTCTACTACGAGGCCAATCGCTACGACGACGCGATCGACCGCTTCCAGGCGGTGCTGAGCGCGAGCGAGGGCGACGGCGGCGAGAACGACGGCGCGCGCTACGCCAACGAGGTGAAGTACTTCGTGGGTCTGGTGCACGACGAGGCCGGCCGCAGTGACCAGGCGCTGGCGGAGCTCGAGCAGGTGCCGCCCTCGTCGCCGCGCTTCGCCGACGCGCGCAGCCTGATGGCGCGCATCTACGAGCGCCACAAGGACTGGGACCGCGCGATCACGGAGCTGAAGCGCGCGATCGCCGCGGCGCCCGACAAGAAGTCGCTCCAGGTGTACCTCGCCGGGCTGTACCAGAAGAAGGGCGACCTGCAGGGCGCGGTGGCGCTGATGCAGGAGCTGATCGCGGCCAGCCCGCAAGAGGCCGACCTGTATTACGACCTGGGCGTGATCTACGGCGAGGCCAACGACCGCGAGCGCTGCTTCGAGCAGATGAACAAGGCGCTCGAGCTGGACCCCAACCACGCCAGCGCCCTGAACTACATGGGCTACAGCTGGGCCGAGAAGGGCGAGAGACTCGACGAGGCGGAGCGCATGATCCGCAAGGCGATCTCGATCAAGCCCGACGACGGCTACATCACCGACAGCCTGGGCTGGCTGTACTACCAGCGGGGCCTGCGCCAGCTCGAGGCGGGCCAGCGCGAGCAGGCGCGCAGCTCGTTCAACGCCGCGCGCTCGCAGCTCGAGCACGCGCTCTCGCTGCTCGACAAGGGCGATCCGGTGATCACCTGGCACCTGGGCGACGCGTACCGCTCGCTGGCCCGCTACGACGACGCGCTCGCGACCTACAAACGCGCACTGACTCTCTCGCCCGAGGACGACGACGCCGTGAAGATCCGCGCGCAGATCGAGTCACTGCAGCACCAGATGGGGCGCGCCGAGCAGCGCAAGGCCACACATTGAGACTGGCCGCGCGCGCGGCCTGCGCGCTCGCCTGTCTGGCGCTCGCGGCGTGCGCGACCTCCGAGGGTCCGCCGTTCCGGCCGATCGCGGGGGAGGAGGACGCCCTGCACGCGCGCTTCGCCGCCGCGACCCGGGACGCCGAGGCGCGCCAGGCGCTGCGCGCCACGGGCAAGCTGCGCGTGAAGTCGAAGGACGGCACGGTCTCGGTGCAGGAGGTCGTGCTGGTCCAGCGCCCGGCGCGCATGCGCCTGGAGAGCCTGAACGTGCTGGGCCAGGCGCAGAGCGTCTTCATCCTCGACGACGACCTGTTCCGCTTCTTCGACGGCCAGAGAGTCGAGGACGGAGACACCAAGGCGGACACCCTGCGCGAGCGCCTGGGCCTCACGCTCGAGCCGAGCGAGGCGATTCGGGCGCTGTTGGCGGAGCCGCTGGCGAGCGACTGGCCGCCGCGCGAGATACTCGGGCGCGGCGACGAGCGCGAGCTGCGCGGCGCCACCCAGAGCGTGCGCTTCGCGGCCGGCGGCGAGCTGTCGCGCCTGTCCGCGCTCGACGCGCGCGGGCAGGTGCGCTGGCAGGCCGAGTACGACGAGTGGCGCGACGTGCCGGGCGGGCGGTATCCGTTCTCGCTGGTGCTGTCGTTCCCGGAAACCAGCTTGCGCGCCGAGCTCGAGCTCACCCAGGTGGAGCTCAACCCCAAGCTCGACCCGGCGCTGTTCACGGTCGCCCGCCGGGACCCCGCGCGATGAGTGAGCCCGTGCTCGAGGTGCGCGACCTGTGCACCAGCTTCACCACCCGGCGGGGCAAGCTCACCGCGGTGGACGGCGTCGACCTCGAGCTCCACGCCGGCCAGACACTCTGCATGGTCGGAGAGTCGGGCTGCGGCAAGTCGGTCAGCGCACTCTCCATCCTGCGGCTCCTGCCCGAGCCGCCGGCGCGCATCGAGCGCGGCCAGGTGCTGTTCGAGGGCCACGACCTCTTGCGCGCCTCGCCCGAGGCGCTGCGCACGGTGCGCGGCAACCGCATCGCGATGATCTTCCAGGAGCCGATGACTTCGCTGAACCCGGTGTTCCGCATCGGCGTCCAGATCGAAGAGGCGATCCGCGTGCACCGCGACCTGGGCAGGACCGAGCGCCAGGCGCGCGTGCTCGAGCTGCTCGAGCTCGTGGGCATTCCCGAGCCGCGCGCGCGCATGCGCGACTACCCGCACCAGCTCTCGGGCGGCATGCGCCAGCGCGTGATGATCGCCATGGCGCTGGCCAACGACCCGGCGGTGCTGATCGCCGACGAGCCGACCACCGCGCTCGACGTCACGATCCAGGCGCAGATCCTGGAGCTGATCGACTCACTCAAGCGGCGCTTCGGCATGGCCGTGCTGTTCATCACCCACGACCTGGGCGTGGTGGCCGAGACAGGGCAGCGGGTCGCGGTGCTCTACGCCGGGCGCGTGGTCGAGAGCGGAAGCGTCGAGCAGATCTTCGCCGCGCCCCGCCACCCCTACACGCGCGGGCTGCTCGACTCACTGCCCTCGCAGCGCGTGCGGCCGGGCCAGCCGTTGCACGTGATCGGCGGCCGCGTGCCCGACCTCGCGCCGCGGCCCAAGGGCTGCAGCTTCCGCGAGCGCTGCTCGCGCGCGCTCGAGCGCTGCGCGGTCGACGACCCGGTGCTCGAGCCGACCCCCGCTGGCAGCGCCGTGGCGTGTCACAACCCCGTGCCCGTCCCGGGAGCGCGGCAGTGAGCGAGCCGCTGCTCCAGGTGCGCGGACTCTCGAAGTCGTTCGAGGTGAGCGGCGGCTTGGGCCGGCGCGCCCGGCTCCAGGCCGTGGCCGAGGTCGACCTCGAGCTGGCTGCCGGCGAGACACTGGGCCTGGTCGGTGAGTCGGGCTGCGGCAAGTCGACCCTGGCGCGGCTCATCCTGCGGCTGATCGAGCCCGACGCGGGCGAGATCCGCTTCGAGGGCCGCGACGTGCGCGCGCTGTCGCGCGCCGAGCTGCGCACGCTGCGCCGCCGCATGCAGATCGTCTTCCAGGACCCGTTCGCGTCGTTGAACCCGCGCATGACCGTGGGCGAGATCGTCGGCGAGGGGCTCCTGGTGCACCGGCTGGCCTCCGGCGCGGAGCTCGAGAAGCGCGTGGCCGAGCTCTTGGACACGGTCGGTCTCTCGCCCGACCAGGCCGCGCGCTACCCGCACGAGTTCAGCGGCGGACAGCGGCAGCGCATCGGGATCGCGCGCGCGCTCGCGCTCGAGCCGCGGCTGGTGGTAGCCGACGAGCCGGTCTCGTCGCTCGACGTGTCGATCCAGGCGCAGATCCTGAACCTGTTGCTCGAGCTGCAGCAGCGCTTCGGGCTCGCGTACCTGTTCATCTCGCACGACCTGCGGGTGGTGCGCCACCTGTCGCGGCGC